>CALGNM010000001.1 GCA_937958665.1 uncultured bacterium
AGATCGTATTCGGTGACTGGAGTTCAGACGTGTGCTCTTCCGATCTTAGCATAATTGTCTTTGTTTGGATAATAGGAACAGCTGATTTCTTTAAGGGAAGCGGGATTGGAGGTATCAATGATTCTTAGGCCGCCCCGTGTGGCAGGCAGGTAAATATTATCGTTATCAAAAAGAATATTATTGTCTTCATTGCGTGGCATTGGACAACAAGCAACGATTGCAGGATTAGCAGGGTTGCTTATATCTATAGCTTTCATTCCGTCAAGATCGTCGGCCACGTAGGCATATCCGTTGTAAACGGCAATATTCCTTGAACAGCATGTTAAACACTGGCTAATCTGGACAGGGGCAACCGGGTCGGAAAGGCTATTGATATAAAAAGGTATATTCCAGAATTGTGATGGACTAAATATTAATGAATCATAAAGAGTGAACTTTGTTCCACTATTGCTATTGCCGCCTGTACCAATACAAACCGGCCTGGCAGGATCGGAAATATTATATACATTTATGCCGGCAAAACTGGAGCCATAAAGAAAAGTATCCCTAATTGCAAAATCTCCAGAAGGCGTATCTCCGGCTCCAACCTGAATCGGGTTTTCCGGATCGCTGATATTCAACACTATCAAAGAGTCTCCGGCATAATAAGCCAGTGTGTCTTTTGCCAAAATAGCAGTACTTAAATATGTGCTTGGAAAACAGTTCTTTTCGATCGGATTTGTCGGGTCGGAGATATCTATTATCTTTATCCCGTAATAATCTATACAGGCATAAACATAATTGCCAATTATGGCCAAAGCTTGGTTCTTTCCTTCTTTGAACAAGCATTGTCCGACTAGAATAGGCATGTGGGGATTTGAATAATCAACAATGGAAAGTCCCAGACTGTCGGAGAGGCAATACGCATAGTGGCCGTTAGTCTCGAGGATATAACTATAGCTATTATTAAGGTTTATCTCGCCGGTCTTATCGGGATGCAGAGGATCTGTTATGTCAACGATAAAAAGACCGCCGCCTACGCTTAAAACGGCCAGCTTTTGTGCCGAAGATGTGTCAAGAGCAATACTTCTGCAATTGTTAAATGACCAGCTGCCGACGGTGCGCACATTAAGGCTGTCATTGGCCCGAGCCGAAATGGCGGTAAATAGAATCATCATGCCCAGAAGTATCTTCTTGGACATAGAGCTCCTTAAATTTGTTATTTAGTTTACGGCGTGACCGCGATCCCCCATGGGCCGTTGCCCACGGTCTTGGTCGTGGTGGTATTATCGCTAATCTTGATGATCGTAATGCTGCTGCTGCCGGAATTGGAAACGTACAGATATTTCCCGTCCGGGCTGTAGGCCAATCCCTTGGGGCCGGTGCCCACCGAAACAGTAGTGAGGTAAGTTCCGGAGGTGGTGTAGATCTTGACGGCATGCTCGTCGTAACAGGCTAGGGCCACATGGGCCTGATCCGGCGACACCGCCAGCCCGAAGGGATGGTTGCTGATCCCGGTGATCCGGAAGGCCTCGGCGGCCTCGGACATCTTTATGGCGGCGAACCCTGTGCCGGAGGATACGTAGAGGGTGTCGCCGGAAACGCCCTTGACCGCCTCCTCCCCGTTGTTGGGAACAGAAACCGTAGCAGGGGCGTTGTGCAGGTTGCTGACGCTGTAGATCTCCACCTGCCCCCAGCACAGCACGGCGGTCAGGCTGCCGCCCTGGTTGAAGCACACCCCTTTGGGAAAGGCCGCTCCGGTCTGCACCGAATCGGTTTTCTGGGCGGTGGCGGCGTCTATCAGGTAGAGCCACTTATTCAGGGTATCGGTCACAGCCAGGCGACTGCCGTTGGGTGACAGGGCCAGCCCGTAGCAGGTGGCCGGTAGGTTGACGGTGGCAAAATGGTTGTTCTTGTTCTTAAGCTGGACGAATTCCAGCCCGTTGTTGGTCAAAATATATGCCAGACTGTCGTCGGCCGAGATTCTTATCTGCTTGGCGCCGTAGTAGTAGGGCAGGTATCCCTCGGGCTTCAGGTCGTTCTGCTGGAACAGATATATCTCGCTTGCGGTGTTGCAGCAGACCAAAATCCCCCGGACGGTGGTGAACCCGGAACTCCAGGCCGCGGCCAGGTTGTTTCCGGCCAGGTCCCGGGCTCCGGTGCCCACCGTCACCTGGTACTGGCGGCGGAAGGCCAGGGTCTCGGACGGGGCGAAGGACATCAGGGTGTCGCCCGACCAGCTGAAATTTCCGGAAATGGTTGGGGAGACCGAGAAGGCCTGCCGGGCCGAGGAAGTGTCCATCGGCTCGGAGAAGCGCAGCACGATGACCTGGTTGACCGAGGCCAGGGTGTCGCCGTTGGCCGGAAGGGCGGCCAGCACCTTGGGCTTGACGGTGTCGGCCATGGTCTGAAAGGTCCAGCTGTAGGGGGTTAACAGGCGGTTGCCGCACAGGTCGTAGACCCCGGTGTCGATGACGGCGGTGAAGGTTCGGTCGAAACAGAGGGCCGAAGAAGGAACGAAGGATATTTGGGAATCTCCCTGAAGCATGGTGTTGCCCAATATGTTGGTGACCCCGTCCCAGCTTAGGGAGAAGGCCGCCACCGACCAAGGGGCCAGCTTCTCCGAGAAACCGGCCGTTACAGTTGCCAGTGGGCTGACGCCAGTCTGCCCCGCTGTCGGGCTGGTGGATGCCACCGTGGGCCGTACGCTGTCCCCCGTGTTTCCGCATATGAATCGGGAGAGGTAGGCTGCCGGCAGGGCCACCCCAGCGGCGCTTTGGGCGTCGGTGGTCAGGGTGATGGTTACCGTATCCCCGGCCGGATACAGCGAGTCCGGCCGGAACACCAGCATTCGGTTCCACCACCACTTGGTTCCGGTCATCCCGGATATGCTCAGGGCGTTCTGTGTCTCGGTCGGTTTCATATCGGTGCTGAAAGTCAGGAATACCAGGCTGTTACGGCTAACCCCTGATCCATTGGCCGTCGGGAAAACGGCGGTCACCGAGGGCGGGGGCGGGGGGGTGGGCTCCGGCGCCACCGGATCGGCTTTCTTACCACAGCCTGGAAGGATCAGGAGGTAAGCGGCCAGAAAAAAAACGAATTGTCTCATGATCGGAACCGTCCTGTTTTCAAGTTTTCAATAGAGAAAGAATGGGGGTGATCAGTTGGAATCGCCCCGGGCCCCCCATTTCAGTTTGGTGCGGAGTATGTTATAAAAGGATGACGACTCCAGCTTGACCAGCAGGGCCTTGCGGTCGGCCCGGGTGATGGTCAGGGACTGGCTGTCCCGCAGGCGGACCACGGCTTGGCCGTCGGCCACCATCACCGCCTCCTCGTTCTTTCCCTGGACCGCCACGGTGACGGTCTTGTCCATGGATACGATCATCGGCCGGAGGCTTAAGGTGTGGGGGCAGATGGGGGTGATCACAAAGACGTCCAAATCCGGCTCCACCACCGGCCCGCCGGCTGACAGCGAGTAGGCGGTGGATCCGGTGGGGGTGGCCACCAGCAGGCCATCGGCGAAGTAGCGGCTGGCCAGCTGGCCGTCGATGGAGACCGCCAGGTCCACCAGGCGGGTGGGCACCCTGATGTCGAAGTCGTTCAGGGCATAATAATCCCGTCCTCCGCACTCCGCCCGGATGATGGCCCGCTGCTCCACCCGGTACTGGCCGCGGATCGCTTGCTCCAGGCTCTGGAGGGTGTGATCCTGGGAGATCTCGGTTAAAAAACCCAGCGAGCCCAGGTTGATCCCCAGCACCGGCTTCTGTTGTTCCCCCATCAGACGGACCGCCCTCAGCAGGGTGCCATCGCCACCCAGCACCAGCAGCAGGTCACAGTTCCGGGCCACCTCTTCGGCTTCGGCCGCCTCGGACTGCAGTCCCTCCACCCCACTTTCGGTCAAGGGGCGGATACCGTGCTCCTTTAGCCAGGCGGTCAGTTCCCGGACCATCCGCTCGGCTCCTGGGCGGTTCTGGTTGTAGATCAGGCCAAAGGTTTTCATTTTTTCCTTTCGATCTCGGCCCTCTCCCTCAAATCGCATTGGTGCAGGCAGAGGGTTCGATCAATATTCGATCTGCTTGAAATCCTCCTGCCGGTACACCCTGTTGCATTGGGCGCAGGCAATGGATATGATGTGTTCGGTCTGTGGCAGGCAGACCAGGGTGCCCTCGGCATCCACCCGGGCATTGTAGTCCTTTTCGGTGATTACCAGAAAGTCGGTGCCGCCGCAGGCGCATTTGTATCGGAACTCCATGGCTACAGCTCCTTCTCCACCGCCGCCACCACCATTTGGGCCACCTCCTCGGCCGTGCCCTTCACCCGGGCCCCGGCCGCTTGGATATGCCCGCCGCCCCCGAACAGGGCGGCCAGCCGGTTGACATCCACCCGTCCCTTGGAGCGGAAGGAGACCCTGATGATGCCGTTGCCCTGCTCCTTGAACAGCAGGCCCACCTCAGCGCCCTTGACCGAAAGCACCTGGCTGACGAACTCCTCGCTGTCGTTGATGTCGAATCCGTGCTCCCGGGCCAGCTGCTGGGTCAGTACCGCCCAGGATATCCGGCCATCCCCGGCCAGCCGCAGTTCGGAGAACAGCCGGCCCAGCACCCGGAGGTGCCGCAGGGGCTGCTGAAAATACAGCTGCTCGGAGACCCAGGACAAGTCGGCCCCGGCCTCGGTCAGCTGAGCGGCGGTGCGCAGGGTGGCCGGGGAGACGTTGGAGTAGCGGAAGCCTCCGGAATCGGTCATGATGCCGGACAAAAGGATGGTGGCCTGCTCGGCGGTGAGGCGGCACTCCATCCTCTGGGCCAGGCGGAACACCAGCTCGCAGGTGGAGGAAGCCTCCGGGTCTATGTACTGGGCCTGCCCAAAGCCGTCGTTGGAGATATGATGGTCGATCACCATCAAATCCATGGTGGCCGGGGTGATCAGGTCGGCCACCCGGCCCAGCCGCAGGGCATTGGCGCAGTCAACCACGCAGACGGCAGTGACATTGGGGACCTTCAGGTCGTTGGATATGCCCTGCCAACCCGGCAGGAAACGGTAGCGCTCCGGGACGGGGTCCTGGTCAATTATCTGGACCTGCTTTCCTTTGGCCCTCAGCAGGGAGGCCAGGGCCAGCTGGCTGGAGATGCTGTCGCCATCGGGGTTGACATGGCTGGTTACCATTATTCGGAGGTGCCGGCCCAGGGCCTCGGCGATATCATTGGCCGTCATCGGGCTTCTCGTCCTGGTGTATCTGATTCAGCAGCCGATCTATCTTGTCGCCATAGGAGATGGACTGGTCCACCCTGAAGTCCAGCTCCGGACAGTAGCGCAGCCTCAGGCGTTTGCCCAGCTCGCTGCGGACGAACCCCTTGGCGCTCTTCAACCCCTCCAGGGAACCGGCCGTCTCATCCGGGGCCCCCAGCAGGCTGACGAAAATTTTGGCATAGCGCAGGTCATCGGATAGCTCCACCCCGGTAACGGTTACGAACCCCAGACGGGGGTCCTTGAGATGATGGGTGATTATGTCCGAAACCTCCCGCTTGATGGTCTCGCCCACCTGGGACGAACGTTTGAACTGCATGGACTTGCCTCCTGTAAGATTGTCATTTTACCACACCGGCCGGCGAATGCAAGAGAAAATTTACAGTATTTTATCGGGCAGCCATCACTGGACGTCTTGACAGGGATGGGGTTGGAGGCTATAATACATCAAGATATCTTGATGTGACATTTGCGGGCAGCAAGGCAAATCCAATCACCGAATGGCGACTTACAAATGAAAACAACCGTCCGGCTGTTCAAGGCCCTGGGCGACCCCACCCGGCTGCGCATCGTCAAGCTGCTGGAGAGCGGGGAACTGTGCGTCTGCCAGCTGACTTCCGCCCTGCAGATGGGGCAATCGCGCATCTCCCGCCACCTGTCCATTCTCAAAGAAGCCGGGCTGATAGAAGACCGCCGCCAGGGGAAATGGGTGCACTACCGGCTCAATCCCGAAAAGGAAACCAGGAAGGTATTGCCGTTGCTTAAACCCCTAGATTCCGATATCATAATTAAAAAGGACCGGATGTATATCGTGTCGGTTTCGTCTTGTTCAACCGAACCCTGATAAAACTAAAAAGGGGCAATATATGAGGACACAGATTTCGCGAAGACTTGGCTTCCTCGATCGCTACCTGACGGTCTGGATATTTGCCGCCATGGCCTTGGGCGTGTTCATCGGTTGGCTGTCGCCGGGAGTGGTGCATTCCTTTAATCTAAAATTCAGCGTCGGCACTACCAACATCCCCATCGCCATCGGTTTGATCCTGATGATGTACCCGCCACTGGCTAAGGTCAAATACGAGGAGCTGGGTGATGTTTTTAAGAACTGGAAGGTGTTGGGTCTTTCTCTGCTCCAGAACTGGGTGGTGGGCCCGATGCTGATGTTCTTTCTGGCCATCATCTTCTTGCCGGCCTATCACGAATACATGGTGGGGCTGATAATGATCGGTCTGGCCCGCTGTATCGCCATGGTAATCGTCTGGAACGATCTGGCCCAGGGAGATACCGAATACGCCGCTGGGCTGGTGGCCTTCAACAGCGTCTTTCAGGTGTTGTTCTTCTCGGTGTATGCCTTTATATTCATTACCAAACTGCCGCTGCTGTTCGGCCTGCAGGGCAGCGCAGTGGACATCACCATCGGTCAGATTGCCGAAAGCGTATTCATCTATCTGGGCATTCCCTTCCTGGCCGGCATTATCACCCGTTTCACGCTGATCAAGCTTATAAACAAGGAATGGTATCATGCCAAATTCATACCCAAAATAAGCCCTATCACCCTGGTTGCCCTGCTGTTCACCATTGTGGTGATGTTCAGCCTCAAGGGGGAATACATCGTCAAGATACCAATGGACGTGGTGCGGATAGCTGTTCCTCTGCTGATCTACTTCGTGGTGATGTTCCTGGTCAGCTTTTGGATGGGCACCAAGGCCAAGGCCGGCTATGGCAAGTCCACCACCCTGGCGTTCACCGCCGCCAGCAACAATTTCGAGCTGGCCATCGCGGTGGCGGTGGCGGTGTTCGGGATCAACTCGGGAGCGGCCTTCGCCGCTGTGATAGGCCCGCTGGTGGAGGTGCCGGTGATGATCGGGCTGGTGAATGTGGCGCTAGATCGGAAGAGCGTCGTGTAGGGAAAGAGTGTAGATCTGGGGGGTCGCC
>CALGNM010000002.1 GCA_937958665.1 uncultured bacterium
GGTCTTCTGGCCGGAGATTACCTCGGGGGAGATATAAGCCGGGGTGCCGGTTCTGCGGAGGGAAGGATTGGGGCCGTAGCTGGCTTGCCCGAAGTCGACCAGCTTGACAGTCCGGTCCCCATCGGTCAGTACATTGCTGGGCTTGATGTCAAGGTGAACTATCCGGCGGGAGTGGATATATTCCAGGGCGTCGCAGAGCTGAGCCGTCAGCAGGCAACGCTCCCCGAAGCTAAGGGTTTGGCTGGCGGACAGGATATCCGGCCCGGGTATGAATTCCATCACCAGACAGCAATCATCCTGGTGCGGTTCATATCTGTAGACTCGGGCCAGGTTGGGGTGGGCCAACTCGGACAGGATCCGGAACTCATGGCTGGCGGCGTTAAGGTCAACAAGGCCGCCAGGGAAGACCTTGATAGCGTATACCTTGTCATCAGTCAAGTCCTTTGCCTTGTAGACTTGGCTGAATGATCCCTGGCCGATGAAATCCAAGACCAGATACTTGTTGGCGACTATTTGTCCAACAGACAAAACATCCATTGTAACAAAAAGATACTATTTGGTTTTCAGTTTATCATAAATATCGGATAAATGCAATAAAAATATTTATTTGATTTGCCAATCTCAATATTATTGATACCAGCAGGTTGATAAATTTTGATTTGTTAATTTCGCCTTTATGTATTGTAGCAATAAGATACGAAAGCGAAATTTATAAGTTATTGTACAAATATGAATTAACATACACATCCGATTTATATATATACAAATACTCATCAAATTGTGTATAATGAAACAATATGATACATTTTACAAAAGGCAATATTTGTTGAAATAAAATCGTTATATTACTAAATTGTTGCAAAACAATAAGATAATGATTTCAATTGTGATCTGGTATATAAAATGCATTATAATATGGCATCATCAAAATAACAATTAAAGAGGTAGTCCAAATGAAAAAGGTAGGTTTACTGGTAGCGGCCATCGTACTTATGGCCGGATTGGCATCAGCCCAGACCACCATCTTCTCGGACAATATGACCAATTTCCCCACCGGCTGGACCCTGTCGCCCACCACTGGTGGTTGGACTAAGACCTCGACTAAATATTACAGCTCATCCTATTCCGCTATGGGCGACAATGTCAGCCCCTACGGCGCCAGCCAAAACAACTATATGACCCGGACGGTAAATCTTTCGGGGTACAGCTCCGCCACCCTCCAATTCTATCTATGGCAATATACCGAAAGCGGGTATGATTACATCCGGGTCCAGTATTTGGTGGGCAGCACCTGGACCACCGCCTGGCAGAGGGCGGGCAACTATCAGAGCTGGGCCCAGCAGTCGGTGGCCATTCCCACCACCGCCACCTCCATTCGGTTCTGGTTCTACTCCGATGGCAGTGTCCAGAACACCGGGGTCTATATCGACGACGTGGTGCTGACCGCCACCGGAGGCACCGTCACCCAGAACGACGCCGGCTCGGGGGCCGATGCCGGTAACGATTTCACCACTGCCCTGGCTGTGAACCCCGGCACCTTTACCTGCTACCTGGATGCCACCGATCGCAACGACTACTTCAAGTTCAACGTTACTTCCGGGCAGACCATCAAGGTCAAGATCACCCCTCCCAGCACGGCCGACTATGACCTCTACCTCTACAATCCATCCCAGGTCCAGAAGGGATCCAGCACCGCCGGAACTGGTGTGGCCGATTCGGTGATCTTTATCGCCGATGCCACCGGCTACTGGTACGCCAAGGCCTACGAATATTCAGGGACGGGAAATTATTCCCTGTTGATATCGGTCTCCGGCAGCCCCGGCGACACCCAGGCCCCGACCGTCTCCATCACCGCCCCGGCTGGCGGAGCCACAGTCTCCGGCACCACCACCGTCACCGCCTCGGCCAGCGACAACGTGGGGGTGAGCAAGGTCGAGTTCTACATCGACGGGGCGCTCAAGGCCACCGACACATCCTCTCCATATTCATACAGCTGGGCCACCACCGGCTACTCTAACGGTACCCACACCGTCTACGCCAAGGCCTACGATGCGGCCAACAATGTGGGCACCTCTTCCACGGTCAGCGTCACCGTCTCCAACAGCGTCTCCACAACCGCCGAGTGGACCATCATGGTCTATATGAACGCCGACAACAACCTGGAGACCGACGGCATCAACGATTTCCTGGAGATGGCGGCCGCCTCCTACAGCTCGGGCAAGGTCAACGTCATCGTCCAGATGGACCGGGCCTCGGGCTATGCCACCACCTATGACAACTGGACCACCTGCAAGCGTTTCAAGATTGCCCCCGGGATGACTCCCACCGCCGCCTACCAGATCTCCGACCTGGGAGAGGTGGACATGGGCAGCCCCACCACCCTGTCCAATTTCGCCGTCTGGGCCATCCAGAATTACCCGGCCAACCGCTACTCCCTGATTATGTGGGACCACGGAGACGGCTGGTATAAGGCCGTCGAGGATGAGGCCGTCAAGGGCTTCTCCAACGATGATTCCCACGGTTCGGTGATCGGCATCGCCAACGGCGAGTTCGCCAGCGCCATGACCACCATCAAGAACTACCTGGGTCGCAACCTGGACCACATCGGCTGGGACGCCTGCCTGATGGGGATGTGGGAGGTGCTGGACATCTCCCGGAACTACGCCAACGCGGCCAACGTTTCCGAGGAGACCGAGGGGGCGGCCGGTTGGTACTACACCACCTGGTTGAACAATTTGAACACCACCCCCACCATGAGCGCCATTGACATGGGCAAGGCCATCATCAACGGAACCTCCAGCCAGTCCACCCTGTCGGTGGTGGACCTGACCCAGATCGCGGCCCTGAATACTGCGGTCAACACCCTGGCCACCGAGCTGATGGCGGCCCGGGGGGCCGGGCTGGGGACCAGCATCAGCACTGCCCTGACCAACACCCTCAAGTTCTCCACCAGCTATTTCAGCTACCATATCGACCTGTCG
Organism: uncultured bacterium; assembly: GCA_937958665.1. Lineage (GTDB taxonomy): Bacteria > Edwardsbacteria > AC1 > AC1 > EtOH8 > CALGNM01. The sequence goes on from CALGNM010000002.1 coordinate 2,982, forward strand.
GATTTCGCCACCAAGATCAAGGCGGCCATCGCCACCCGTCCCACCCTGACCACCGCCTGTGATAATGTCATCAGCGCAGTGACCAACGCCGTTAAGCTCTACAAGAACAGCTCCACCTACGCCAATGCCCGGGGCATCGCCGTCTATCACTGCAAGATCGATGGCTCCAACTACGATGCCACCTACAACAGCCTGCCGGTGGCGGCCAACACCCAGTGGGACGAGTACATCAAGGGCGGCAGCACCGGAGGGACCACCAGCCCCAACTACACCAAGGCCTCGGCCACCTACAGTTGGGACGCCTCGGCCACCACGGCCACCGGCCTGACCGGAGACGACCAGAGCGTCAACAAGGCCATCGGCTTCACCTTCAACTTCTACGGCACCAACTACACCACGATCAACATCTGCTCCAACGGCTTCCTCAACTTCGGGACCAGCTCCACCGCCTATTCGCCCGCCGCCATACCCAACACCGCGGCTCCCAACGCCCTGATCGCCGGGCTGTGGCGGGACCTCAACGTCTCCGGCGGCGGAACCATCACCTATTACTCCTCGGCCACCAAGTTCGTGGTGTCGTTCAATGCCGTCAAGAACTACGCCAACACCAGCACCCAGACTTTCCAGATAATACTGACTCCGGATGGCAAGATCAAGATCCAGTGGAGATCGGAAGAGCACACGTCTGAACTCCAGTCACCGAATACGATCT
>CALGNM010000003.1 GCA_937958665.1 uncultured bacterium
GAGATCGTATTCGGTGACTGGAGTTCAGACGTGTGCTCTTCCGATCTACGTAAGCCCCGCCATCGAGAAACTGCAGGGGTTCACAGTGGCCGAGGCCATGGAATTGGGTATAGAGGGGCTGGTGGCCCCGGGATCCAAGGCCAAGCTGCATGAGACTCAGCGTAACTTCGAGAAACTCGTTAAGGCCGGCCCGCTCCCGCCCAGCACTTCCACGACGGTTGATTACGAGTGCCTAAAAAAGGACGGCGGCACCATCTGGTGCCAGAGCACGGTGGTGGTGCTGACGGACGACCAGGGAAGGCCGGTGAGCTTGCTGGGAGTGAACCGGGACATCACCGAGCGGAAGAGGAGCGCCCTGGCCCTGCAGGAGAGCGAGGAACGCTACCGCAGTCTGGCCGAGGCTTCCCCTGACATGGTATTCGTGGTGGACCGGCAGGCCACTGTGACATATGTGAACAATGCCGGGGCCAAGGCATTGGGGCAGAAGCCGTCCAACTTAGTGGGGAAAAATCTGTCTGAACTATTTCCGAATGACGCAGAGCGCCAAAGCAAGAATATTGACAAGGTCTTTAGCAGTGGCCAGCATCTGTCGATAGAAAGCCAGACTCGTTTTGGCGATCGGACCTTGTGGCTGGACAGCTGGCTGGTGCCTCTAAAAGATCCGGATGGCAAGGTGTCAGCGGTCATGGGTGTCTCCCGCGACGTGACCCAGTCCAGGGAAATGCAGGCCCGGATCAAGGAGTCCGAGGCCAAGTACCGGGGGCTGATTGAGGCGACCAACACCGGCTTTGTCATTGTCGACGGCTCGGGGCTGGTGGTGGATGCCAATGACGAGTACATCAGGCTGACCGGCCGGGGCTCTCGAGAGCGGGTGCTGGGGCATCTGGTGACCGAATGGACGGCGCCGCACGATCTGGATCGAAACCGGGCGGAGGTCGAAAAATGCGCCCGGGAGGGGTCGGTCAGGATGCTGGAGATAGATTATCAACAGCCTGATGGAATCCTGGTGCCGATAGAGATCAACGCCACCGTTATCCAAACGGAAACGGGCCCGCTGATCATGACCCTGTGCCGGGACATTTCCGAACGTCGGGTGGCGGAACAGCGCCTGGCTGAATCCGAGGCCAAGTACCGACAGGTGTTCGAGGGGGTGGCCGAGGGCATCTATCGCAGCACCCCGCAGGGCAAGCCGCTGATGGCCAACCCGGCCCTGGCCAGGATGCTGGGATACGATTCGGTGGAGGAACTGCTGCAGCGGGACATCTCCCGGGAGGGTTACCGCGACCCGAAGATCAGGCAGGCCTTTCTGGAGCGGATCGAGAAGGACGGATTCGTGGGCGAGCTGGTCAGCGAGTGGCGCAAGAAGGACGGGAGCCCAATCATTCTCAGGGAGAACGCCCATGCGGTAAGGGACGAATCCGGGCGGACCATCTATTACGAGGGCACGGTGGAGGACATCACCCTGCAGCGGAAGGCCGAGCAGGAGCTGGAGGACAGCCGCAACCAGTTCCGGACCCTGGCCAATATCTCCCCGGTGGGGATCTTCCGTACCGACGCCGAAGGCCGGACCACCTACGTCAACCCCCGCTGGTGCCAGATATCGGGCCTGAGCGAGAAGGAGGCCATGGGCGACGGATGGCTGAAGGCGGTCCATCCCGATGACCGGGCCAAGGTGAAGGAGGGGTGGGGGATGGTGGTCAGCTCAACCGAGCCGACCAAGACCGAATACCGCTTCGTCCACCCGGACGGGAAAGTCAGCTGGGTGATGGGTCAGGCGGTGCCCGATTTGACCGGGGAGGGTCAGGTGGCCGGCTACATAGGTACCATCACCGACATCACCGAACGCAAGCAGGCCGAGCAGCGGCTGGCGGAGTCCGAGGTCAAGTACCGCACCCTGTTCGACCAGGCGTCGGACGGCATCATGTTCATGTCGGTGGACGGCACCCGGACCATGGTCAACCAGTCCTTCGCCCGGATGCATGGCTATGACCGCCCGGAGGACATGGAGAATGTCAAGCTAAGCGAGCTGGACGGCCCGGAAAGCGCCAGGCTGATTCCGGAGCGACTGCGGCGGATGGTGGAAGGAGAGTCCATCAGCTTCGAGACCGAACACCGCCACCGGGACGGGCATTTCTTCAGTCTGCAGGTGTCGTCCAAGCTGGTCAGGATCGGGGATCAGGAGTTCTTCCTGGGATTCCATCAGGATATCACCGAAAGGAAGAAGGCCCTGCAGGAACTGGCCGAATCCGAGCTGATGTACCGCACCATGATGGACCAGGCCAACGACGCCATCTTCCTGGCCGACCCGGAGACCGGGATGTTGGTGGACGCCAACCTCAGGGCCCAGCAGCTGACCGGGCGCAGCCTGGAGGAGCTCCGCCGGATGCACCAGATTCAGCTGCACCCGCCCGAGGAGCAGGAGGGCTACCGCCAGATTTTTGCCGAGCACATCCGCACCGGCCAGGCCATCGAGCATGACCTGATATTGCTGAATCGGGACGGGCGGAGGGTGCCGGTGGACATCAGCGCCAACCTGATAGAGGTCAAGGGCCGGAAACTGCTGCAGGGGATCTTCCACGACCTATCGGAGCGCTACCAGATGGAGCAAGCCCTTCAGGAGTCCGAGGCCAAGTACCGCCAGATCTTCGAGGGCATCACCGAAGGGATCTACCGCAGCACCCCGGAGGGCCGGCTGTTGTTCGCCAATCCCGCGCTGGCCAAGATGCTGGGCTACGAAAGCCCCGAACAGGCCCAGGGGGCCGACCTCAACACCGGGGTGTACCTGGACCAGGCCCGCCGGGAACAGTTCAAGCGGGAGATCGCCCAGCGGGGCCGAGTGGCCGGCTTCGAGTCCGAGATGCGGAGCCGGGACGGCACGGTGCGGATAGTCAGCGAGAACGCCAGCCTGGTGAGGGACCAGCAGGGGAACCCGCTGTACTATGACGGCACTTTGGAGGACATCACCGAGCGCAAGCTGGCCGAGCGGGCTCTCAAAGAAGAGAAGGACCACCAGGAGCTGCTGTTCAAGGTCAGCCTGGCGGTGGCCAAAGCTCCCAAACTGCAGGACAAACTGGAGTTGACCATCAAGGGCATCAAGGACTGCCGCCTGTTCCGGAAGGCCCTGATCCTGATGGAGGGCCGGGACGGCCCGCGGAACCACCTGGCCCAGTATGGGCTGACCGAAACCGAGATCAGCGGCATTCTGAAGACCTCAATAGCCGACGAGAAGCGGCGGGGGGAGATCCTCCAGGAGAAATACCGGATCAGCAATTCCTATTACATTCCCCACCACCAGACCGAGGTTCACCAGAAGTTCTCCTTCCGGTCAGTCAGCCCGGAATATCAGGCCCGGGGCAGCTGGCACCCCGATGACGTGCTGATAGTGCCCCTGAACATCAAGGGGGTTCCGGCCGGCTACCTGTCGGTGGATGAGCCCTTCGACGGGAATATCCCTAACCTGGAGACCATCCATCTGCTGGAGCTGTTTGCCAACCAGGCCGCCATCTCGGTGGAGAACATGAGCCTGTACAACGAACTGGAGAAGAGCTATTACGACACCCTGAAGGCCTTTGTGGCGGCCATGGACGCCAAGGACCCATACACCAAGGGCCATTCGGAGAACGTCCGGCACTACGCCCTGAAGATAGCCCGGCATATCGGGCTGCCCGAGAAGATCATCAGGCTGATCGACTACAGCGCCCTGCTGCACGACATCGGCAAGCTGGGGATCAGGGAGGAGATCCTGTCCAAGCCGGAAGTGCTGTCCGACAGCGAATACCAGGAGGTCAAGCTTCACCCGGTGATCGGCAGCCGTCTGGTCTCGGAGATCGACCTGCTCAACCAGACCGAGGAGATCATCTACAGCCATCACGAGTACTACGACGGAAGCGGATATCCCCGCGGCATCAAGGGCCAGGACATTCCGCTGGAGGCCAGGATCATAGCGGTGGCCGACGCCTTCGAGGCCATGACCTCGGACCGCCCCTACCGCAAGGCCTTCAGCTTCGAGGTGGCCATGCAGCGCCTGGTGGACGCCGCCGGCACCCAATTCGACGAGCAGGTGGTCAAAGCCTTCGCCGAGCTGACCCAGCGGGAGAAACCCGGAAAGGAGGACCGATAGATGCCCAGGAAGATTTCGGGAAAGTCGTCCCAGCCGGCTCCCCGGGCCGGACAGGGCCAGCGGCAAGATTCCCGCCGCAGCCTGAAGGAGTTGGAGGCCTTCTACCAAGTGGCCCAGATTGCGGTGACAAATCAGAACCTGGATCAGGTGCTGAATGCCATCCTGTCTGTCATCAAGGACCATCTGGGATACCCTAACTCGGCCCTGCTGCTCAAGGATCCTGAAGGACGGAATCTCTATATCCGGGCGGCGGTGGGCTACCCCCGGGACAAGATGGGGATGAAGCTGAAGGTGGGCCAGGAGGGTATCTGCGGCCATGTGGCAGATCGGAAGAGCACACGTCTGAACTCCAGTCACCGAATACGAT
>CALGNM010000004.1 GCA_937958665.1 uncultured bacterium
GACCACCGAGATCTACACTCTTTCCCTACACGACGCTCTTCCGATCTGTCACCCCAGGATCCCGACCGCTGGAACGAGGCGGCCAAGGTTTTCATCCGGGCCGGCAACGACTATACCGAAGCCAAGGACGTTCAGAACTCCAAGGCCATGTTCGAAGCGGCCATCAATGCCTATCAGATGCGGATGCAACTGGATCCAGCCAAGGTGGGCGATACCTATTATGACATGGCCAACGCCTACTATTACTCCGGCAATTACGAGGAGGCCATCAAATGGTATCAAAAGCGGATAGATCTGGAACCGGCCACCTCTGCAGGCGCCTTGATGAATATGGGCTTCAGCTATTCGCTGATGGGCCAGGCCAGCAAGGCGCCCAAAGCCGAGGTGAGGGCCATTTACGAGAAGGCCATCAACACCTTCTTGAAGGCCAAGTCCCTCAAGATGGGCAAGAGCACCGTTCCGATTAAAGAGGCGGTGCCGGCCATGGAGGCCCTGGCCCAGCACTATCTGTACATCAGCAACAAGTTCGGTGAAGGGGCCTTTAAAGCCAAGGCCAAGGCCGAGTCCAACGCCATCCTCAAGCTGGATCCCGGCAACAAGATCGCCAAGGAGGTGCTGGAGGCCATGAAGCCCAAGATAGAGGTTTGGGACTGAACCGAAATAAGTCAATAATAACCGGCTCTCCCGCGGGAGCCAATAAACAACCAACCAAACAGGAGGAAGTTTAGGAAAATGCTGAACGGATTGATGAATGCTTCCATGGCCGTCAAAGTGGTCATCATGGGAGTGGTGCCGGCGGTGCTGGCGGCGGCCCTGGGCATAGCCCTGGCCCGCACCAAAAAGGTGGGGCTGATCACCCTGATGCTCTATGTCCTAGGACTGGCGGTTTCCTTTGTCATCTACAAGACCCTACCCAAGTACATCCAGGACGGGGGACCGGTGGTGATAGTCCTGTGTTTCCTGCTGATACTGCTGATCACCTACGTCATCGAGCGCAGCCTGACCATCGGCCGGGCCCGGGGGGCCAAGAATCTGACGGTGTTCATGGAGGAGTTCCGCGAGCTGCTGAGGGCAGGGAACGTTACCGGGGCCATCGCCGCCTGCAACGCCCAGAAGGGATCAACCGCCAACGTACTGCGGGCCGGCCTGGAGAAATATCTTGCCCTGCAGGGGTCCAGCCTCAGCCAGGACAAGAAGACCGCTGAGTTGCAGCGCGCCATCGAGGAAGCCAACATGCTGGAGACCCCGCTATTGGAGCGCAACCTGATCATGCTGACCACTATTGCTTCTATCGGCACCATGGTCGGTCTGACCGGTACCACCATCGGCATGATCCGCGCCTTCCAGGCCATGGCCCATGCCGGAGCCCCGGACGCCTCCGAGCTGGCCCGCGGCATCTCCGAGGCCCTGATCAACACCGCCGGCGGGCTGTTCAACGGCATCGGCGGGATTGTGGCCAACAACTATTTCATGAACAAGGTCTCCCTGTTCCAATTTGGCACCGACGAGGCCGTCTACGAGATGCAGCAACTTTTGACCATAGGGGAGAAATAAGATGTCAGCAAAGATCAAGCGTCGGGCCAGGATCGTCCTGGATATGACCCCGATGGTTGACATCGCCTTTCTGCTGGTCATCTTCTTCATGTCCACCTACCATGCCCGTCCGCCGACCACGGTGGAGGTCATGCTGCCCGATTCCCGGTCGCCATTGAAGGTGCCGGAGGCCAATGTGATGGTGATAAACGTGCTGGCGGTGGAGAAGGCCAAGACCCTGGCCGACAGCATCGGTCCCACCAACCTGATCGCCCTGATCAACAACATCCGGGAGGCTTCGGCCCAGCCCGGGCTGAGCGCGGCGGCCATGCGGGGCATGGCCGGGACCCTGTTGCCCTCGGCCTCGGAGGAGCTGCTGCGCGAGATCGCCTCGGCCCCCGGCAAGCCGTTGAGCAAGGGACGTTCGGCCGAGTTGGCTATTCGGGAGGCGCAGAGGCCCAAGAACTTCTTAAACCAATGGGCCAAGCAGGAGATCGCCTCGCTGACCCCCGAGCAGTACAACGCCCGGGTGGATAGCATGATCATCTGGTATGCTACCGGCAAGGATGCCGCCCAGCCGCTGCCCATCGGAGACCTAGCCGGGACAGTGGTGGAGGAGCGCATGCGCAACCCCAAGATGATGATGGTGCTGATGGTAGATAAGAACTGCCTGTCGGGCAAGATGCTGGATCTGACCAGCATACTGCAGAAAAGAGATGTTAACATGTTGCGGTTTTCCCTGGTGACCAACCTTAAGGCTGACGCCAAGCCGGTATTTGGCGAAGAGGGGAGGTGAGATGGCATGGGCGCAGTAGATATGGGGCCCCAAGATGGGGGCAAAGGTAAAAAAGGCGGATTACATAAGCGAAAAGGCAGGCCCAACATCGTCCTGGACATGACCCCGATGGTGGACATCGGCTTCCTGCTGGTGATCTTCTTCATGACCACCACCCGGTTCAAGGAACCCCAGGCCATCGAGATCACCCTGCCCCCGGAGGAGGCCCTGACCTCGGAGAAGGCGGTGGCCCAGTCCAACGTTCTGACGGTCAACATCATGAATGACGGCACCATTCTGCAGAACATAGGATTTGACGTTCCCCAACCGGTGGCGGTGGATGCCCTCGATTCACTGATGTATACCAACAAGATGGAAAACATCAAGAAGATGCCTCCCCACATCCATGGACGGACCCAGGTCACGTATGAGTCGGGCCAGGAGTTCCTGGAAAAGTACAATAAGTTCATGGAGGCCAACAAGGGCAAGCGCATCCCCAAGGAGGTGCTGGACAGCCTGCACATGGTGAGGGACGAAAGGATCTGCCGGCTGACGGTGCTGGTACAGGTGGGGAGGGAGAGCAGCTACGACAAGGTGGTGGCGGTCATGGATGCCATCCAGTACAATCAGATCGCCCGCTTCTCAATAGTGGAGCAGACTCCCGAACATCTGAAAGCCATCGAAGAGGCCAAGAAGAAGGCCGCCTCGGGCCAGGGAGGTAAGGCATGAACGCTAATACCAACATATTCTTTCCGGTGGTCGGCACGCTGGTTGGGCTGATAGTCGCCTGGCTGTTTGTCGCCATCCAAGCCAGGGAATACTCGGCATTGGGCTTCGGGGTCAAGCAGTCCAAGATCCTGATACCTCTGCACCTCAAGAAAGGCCTGCTGATTTCCCTGTCCTCCCTTTTGATAGTGGTGTTGGCCGGCCTGTCCTACTTTGCGGTCAACGCCTATATCGAGGCCAATCGGCCGGTACCGGAGGCTCCGATGGTTAGGATCACCTACAGCCAGCTGGGCGCTCCGCCTTCCCTGAGCAGTTCCACGGTGGAGCAGGTGCAGGTGGCTTCCTCGGCGGTGGCGGCAGCCCCCACTATGGGGGTGCCCAAGCCGGTGGCCGACGACAAAGCGGTGGACGAGGCCGCCTACACCCAATCGGAGCTGGGAGCCATGTCGGCCGGGATGGCCACTTCCGGCGACATGGGAGCCACCGGGTCAGGTGTGGTGGTGGAGGAGGTCATCCCCGATCGGGCTGAGTTCATAGCGGTTGAAAGGCAGCCGGAGCTGGTCAAGCAGGTGGCCCCCGAGTACCCCGAGATTGTCAAAAAGGCCGGGATCGAGGGCAAGGTCTATCTGCAGCTACTGATCGACTTCGACGGCCACGTCAAGATGGCGGTGGTAGCCAAGAGCTCGGGCAACACCGCGCTGGATGAGGCTGCGGTTGAGGCCGCCAAACAGAACATATTTACTCCGGCCATCGCTCCGGGGGGAAAGGCTGTCAGGGTCTGGGTGATGTATCCGGTGGTGTTCAAGATCAAGGGTTAAATATCCTAGAAATTTCACTGCCCCGGGCCGACCGGTTCGGCCCGGGGCCTCTTCAACCCACTAAGGAGGCAGAATGAACAAATACCTGTTTCTGGCTTTGGCGGCCGCCCTGCTGGGGACGACGTCCTGCAAGCAGGAGGCCGAACAGGCGGTTCAGGACCAGACGGCCGCCATTGTCCAGGTCGACGCCAAGAAGATCATGGAGAAGCCGGTGGTTCTGCTTGATACAGATCTGGGCCAGATCGAGATCGAGCTGTTCGCCAAGGAGGCTCCCAACACGGTGCTCAACTTCATCAACAAAACCCTGGCCGGCGCCTTTGACGGAACCACTTTCCATCGCCTGGTACCGGGCTTCGTGATCCAGGGCGGCGATCCCCTGTCCAAGGACAGCGACCCAGCCAACGACGGCTACGGGGGAGAGCAGATGGGGGTGGAACCCCGCAAGAAGTCCAACCTGAGGGGGACCATCTCCATGGCCTCCTCGTCCCGGATCCAGCCCATCGACTCCCAGTCCGACGCCCAGTTCTTCATAAACCTGGACGACCAATGCGCCCGGCTGGACCAGATGGGGTTCATCCCCTTCGGCCGGGTGGTCAGGGGCATGGAGGTGGTGGACAAAATAGCCAAGCAGCCCCGCGACATGCGGGATCGTCCCCTGAAGAACAGATCGGAAGAGCGTCGTGTAGGGAAAGAGTGTAGATCTCGGTG
>CALGNM010000005.1 GCA_937958665.1 uncultured bacterium
ACCACCGAGATCTACACTCTTTCCCTACACGACGCTCTTCCGATCTTGTCGAACAACTCGTCGGAATACACCTTATTGAAGATAAACTTTACTGCTTGGGGGTTGACCACCTCCACCCGGTCCACAAACTGCAGGGCTCCGGCCCGGGCATATTTGACAGCCGGATCGCGCATCATCTCAAAGGTGTATTTGACATCCTCGGCGGTGACCGGCTGGCCGTCGCTCCACTTGATGTCTTTGCGCAGCTGGTAGGTGAGCTCGCGGAAGTCCTCCGAGAACTTCCAGGAACCGGCCAGCCCGGCCACGATGTTCATGTCGCGGTCGAAGTTGTGCAGCCTTAAAAACAATTTTTCATGGATGTCGGAGGAAGCGGTGAACGAAAGCCGCAGGGGATTTAACGAGGCCGGCTCGCTCAGGGTGCCGATAGTCAGCGTTCCTCCGGACTCACCCATGGGATATTTGTCGCTGCGGGAACAGCCCGACAATACCAGGAAAAACACTGCGGCCAGCGTCAGCCATCCCCCCATCGCCCTTGCTCTCATGGTTCGCTCCTTTTATCTTTGTTGCATTTTATCGGATAATACCTATAAATTATAATAACTGGGACGTTTTGTCAAGAAAAATCTGTTGATTTTACCAGATTATTATTGTATAGTGGGGACAAAACCTCAATGGAGGACATATGCCGGGGCACAGTTCGATGCCCATCTGCGATCTGCATTGTGATACCGCCCTGCGTTTGGCCGAAGGCTGCCGCCTGGAGGATAACCAGGGACATCTGTCGCTTCCCAAAATGACGGCCGGTGGGGTCGGCCTGCAGGTGTTCGCCTGCTGGGTGTCCCCCAAATACCGCCACCATCAGGCCTGGCTAAGGACCCAGGAGCTGATCGCCGCCATTAACAGAGAGATTGCCCGGCATCCCAGGGAGTTGATGCTGGTAGTGGGCCGCGACTCCTGGCGGGAGTGCCGCAGAAAGAGGCGAATTGGAATTTTAATGGCGGTGGAGGGGGGGCATGCCCTGGGAGACGACGTCGGTCGGCTGGACCAGCTATACGACCAGGGCGTCAGGATGCTGACCTTAACCTGGAACAACTCCAACTGCTTCGCCAGCTCGGCCCTCCGGGCCGAAAAGTCAGGCCACGACGGCGGGCTCACTCCCCTGGGGCTAAGATTGGTTGCCCGGTGCGACCAGCTGGATATTAAGCTGGACCTGTCCCACGCTTCCGAGCGGACCTTTTGGCAGGTGCTGGAATCGGCCAGCCAACCTCCGCTCCTCTCCCATTCCTGCGTAAAGTTCTTGAACGGACACTTTCGCAACGCCAGCGACCGACAGATCAGGGCCCTGGCCCAACGGGGCGGGCTGTTGGGCATTAATTTCTGCCCTGCCTTCCTGGGCCGAAGGAGACCCAGGGTTTCGCTGGAAAGCGTGGCCGACCAGTTTGAATACGTAAAGGAACTGGTCGGGACCGACATCCTGGCCATCGGGTCAGATTATGACGGCATCCGGGAAACCCCTCAGGGATTGGAAGGCCCGGACACACTCCCGGCTTTGCTGGAGGCCCTGGTCGGCCGAGGGTTCAGCCCCAAGCAAATCGACGGCATCAGTTGCCGCAACGTCCTGCGCTATCTGGGATGGCAGTAGATATCCGATGTCAAGAATGGCCCGGATCATCCGATCCGGGCCATTCTAATCGGCCTCCCCCCTCACAAAACGCTGCACCCTCTCGTCAGGACAGCTTCTGATCT
>CALGNM010000006.1 GCA_937958665.1 uncultured bacterium
TCGTATTCGGTGACTGGAGTTCAGACGTGTGCTCTTCCGATCTAGCTGGCCGGCGGTCAGGTGGCGGGCACCCAGGAACTCCAGCACCTTGGACTGCTCCGGAGTGAGCTCCCCGGAGGAGAAGCCCGGGGCCGGGCGGATGACGGTGTCCAGCGAGGGCAGCTGCTTCCTGATTCGCAGCCACTCGTCCAGCCGGCGCATGCCCTCCAGCAGGAAGCCGTCGGTGTCCAGCCGGACCGGGTATTTGCTCTGGGTGTAGAGCCGGGTCTTCAGGTCGAAGGTGTAGTGGCCGTCCACCCAGGTGAACACCTCGTCCATGATCTCCTGGATCTTGAAGCGGATCACCTCGGTGAAATCCTCCTCGGAGATGAACCCCTTCTCGATCAGCACCTCCTCCAGCGGGATGTTGAGCCTCTCCTGCTGGGCCTCGGCCTGGGCCAGGGCGCTTTCGGTGATCAGGCCGGTCTTGAACAGATAGCCGCCCAGGTATTCCTGGCGCCCCTGTTTGCGGTAGAAACCCCCGGTGATCCGGCCTTCCTCGAAGTCGAAGGCGGCGGACTCCTCCCCCTGCTCCAGCTGGAGCACCCCGGTCTTGCGCTGGCTGGACAGCAGCTGCAAAATCTCCGGCAGGCTGAATTCGGATATGTTTCCCTCTAGCGCCATTTTCTGTCAGATGATAGGTTTCGGATGTTGGTTGGATGAGCGGGGGTCAGGAGGTGAATTCCAGGTACAGGTCCTCAAGGTTCTGGTGCTTCTGTTGCGAGAGTTCCCTGAGTTGGTCCAGGGTACCCAGGGCCACCAGCCGTCCGTTGGCGATGATGCCTATCCGGTGGCAGACGGTCTCGGCCAGTGACAGGACGTGGGTGGAGATCAGCAGGGCCTTGCCCTTGGCGGCCTCCTGTTTGAAGATGTTCCGCACCAGTATCATGCTGGCCGGGTCCAGGCCGACCATTGGTTCGTCGATCAGATAGACCAGGGGGTCATGCAGCAGGGCGGCGGCGATCACCACCTTCTGGCGCATGCCATGAGAGTAGCCGTCGGTGCGGAGGTCCAGCCACTTCTCGGCCTCGAAAGTCTCGGCCAGCCGCTGGATCCGGCCCTCGACCACCCCGGCCGGGATCCGGTAGAGGTGGCCGGCCAGCCTCATGAACTCCCGCCCGGTCAGCAGCTCATAGATGAAGGGATCGTCCGGGATATAGCCCAGCTGCATCTTGGCCCTCTCCGGCTCGGCCTGGACGTCGATACCGCACAGGGCGGCCCGGCCGCTATCGGGCCGCATCAGCCCGGCCAGCATCTTGAGGGTGGTGGTCTTGCCGGCCCCGTTGGGGCCTAAAAGGCCGAATATCTCCCCCGGGCCGATCTCCAGGCTCAGCCCGTCCACCGCCGTCTTGGGGCCGAATCGTTTGACGGCCCCGGTCAGCTCTATGCCGGCCCTCATCGGTGCTCCAGTATCTCTATTTTCAGGTTGCCCAGAACCGGCAGCAGTCGGCCCTGCTGGGACAGGTCGCCCTCCAGAAGCCTCAGCCGGGCGGCGTCGGCCGGCTCCTGTCCAAAGGTGGGGTCCAACTCGACCCATTGCCCGCAATAGACGGCGTTCCAGGCGTGGTAGTAGAAGCGGCCGTCCAGGTAGACCACCCCCAGGCACAACCGGGCCGGTATGCCGGCCGCTCGGGCCAGGGCGGCGAACAGGGTGGCGTGCTCATTGCAGTCGCCCCGCCGGGACTCCAGCACCTCCACCGCCGAGGGCAGGCTGACCGTCATCTGCTTCTCCAGGCTCTGGTTGACCCAACGGCTGATGGCCACCGCCCGGTTCCAGCATCCGCTTTGGCCGGCCGTGATCTCCCGGGCCAGCCTGGCTATCCGGGGGTCCTCCGACTGGATCAGGGCAGTGGGCTTCAAATATACCTTCAGGCTGTCGGGAACCGGGCCGGTACCCATTTCCTCCCCCTCCCGGGAAACCGATACCACCCATTCTTCCTGTAGCTCCTGCCGGCCCCCGGACAGGTCCAGCCCGGATGGGTCCAGTCCGGAAAGCTTTAATTTAAGGTAAGAGATATTGCGGGGATCGGCCATTGGCGGGCCTGAAACCGGGACCGAGAACTGGGCCAGCAGGTCAACTCCAGACCCCCCCTGCGGCATCCTAAGGGCAGTCTCTCTCTCCTCCCTGATCAGGGTGATCCCCAGCGGCCCCTGCTCCTTGACGGCCTGTCCGGCCGAGTCCACCCAGACGGTGCTGGAGGTGCCGCCCAAAGCCAGCTCCAGCCGGGTGGCCGGGACCATCCGCCCCTGCAGGTCCAGGCTCTCCGGACCCTGGACGGTGATCACCGCCGGCTGGAGGGAGAGCGAGGCCGGGTCGAAAGTGGAGTAGCTGTAC
>CALGNM010000007.1 GCA_937958665.1 uncultured bacterium
AGATCGTATTCGGTGACTGGAGTTCAGACGTGTGCTCTTCCGATCTGGTGGAGCTAAAGGGGATGGCCCTCAGCAAGAGCGGGATGGTGGTGGACTTCACCGACCTGCGGTCGGCCCTGGACAAGATCCTGTCCCGGCTGGACCACAAGCATCTGAACGACATCAAGCCCTTCGACAAGATCAACCCCACCGCCGAGAATATCGCCAAGCTGATCTACGAGGAGATGCTGCTCAAGTTCAATACCCAAAAGGTCAAGGTCCATCACGTGATCGTCTGGGAGAGCGAGGGCTGCAAGGCTACCTATGCCCCGAAATAAAAAGGCGATAGTCCTGCTGTCCGGCGGGCTGGATTCGGCCACGGTGCTTTATTGGGCGATCAGCCGCGGATACCAGGCCCGGGCCCTGATATTCAGCTACGGACAACGGCACGGCCGGGAGGTGGCGGCGGCCAAAACCCTGTGCCGCCGGGCCGGGGTTCCCTTCCAGCTGGTCCGGATGGAATTACCCTGGGGCGGCAGCAGTCTGCTGGACAAAAAAGCGCCCCTGCCCCAAGCCGGCGATGTCAAACAGGTCGGCAAAAAAATCCCCTCCACCTACGTGCCGGGCCGCAACACCCTGTTTTTAAGCTACGGGCTGTCCCTGGCCGAGGCCGCCGGGGCCGAAGCGGTGATGATCGGGGCCAACGCCCTGGATTATTCCGGCTACCCTGACTGCCGGCCGGACTTCATCTCCGCCATGTCAAAGGTCTTCCGGCTGGGGACCCGGGCTGGCCGGCAGGGAAAGCCGATAAAGATAATTGCCCCGCTGCTGAAATTGTCCAAGGCCCAGATCATAAAATTGGGAAGCAAATTGGGCGTGCCCTACGAACTGACCTGGTCCTGCTATCGGGGCGGGAAGAAACCCTGCGGGACCTGCGATTCCTGCCTGCTCCGGGCCAGGGGATTCGGGGAGGCGGCCCGGGATGATCCGGCTTTGCCGGGCGGCCTCAAAATGGTGGGACAAAAATGAGGGGCGCTCCGAAAAAGTGGTTGTTGGCGAAGGCCTTGGCCGTGATAATAATGGCAACAGCGGCCCATGCCCAGCAGTCCCTTCTGGCCAGGATTCAGGAGAGGATGGACCGGCAGGATGAACAGCGTAAATATTTGGTCTACAGCTACAGCTCCGAAACCCTGGTCCATAAACTGGACCAGCGGGGCGCCATCGAAAAGACCGACACCACCAGGGCCTGGCAGAAATTCAAAGGGGATTCCCTGCTGGAATACACCCTGCTCTACTCCTCGGATCAAAAGGAGCGGGACGGCGGCAGGAAGGAAAAGCAGGGGGGCTCGGAGTTTCCCAAGCTGACCGACCCGGCCTACGATTTCCAGGTGGATCAGGAGGCCGGCAGGATAAGGTTCAACCCCAAGAAGGCCAAGAGGGGAGATTTGGCCGGGGAACTGCTGTTCGATCCCCAGAGCCTGGATCTGAAACAGGTAAGGGCCGCCATGGCCAGACATAAATGGCCGGTCAACGAGTTCGACATGGAGATTAGTTTCCTTCAGGTGGAGGGGCACTCCCTGCCCGCCGTATTCAAGATGCAGGCCGGGTGGAACGCGCTGGTCAGCCAGGGCCGGATCCGGGTGGAGAGCCGGCTGTCGGATCACCACATCTATCCGTCAGCCCCATGACGGCCAGAATCTGCGAGATATTCCATTCCCTGCAGGGCGAGGGCATCCATCTGGGGGAGCCCACCACCTTTGTGCGGTTCGCGGGCTGCAACCTGGTTTGCAGCTATTGCGACACCCCGCAGGGCCGGGAGGCCTCGGGGGCCCCGGAGATGAGTTTGGAGCGTGTGCTGAACGAGGTCTCGGCCGTCACCGAGCCGGGGCAGCTAGTCTCTTTAACGGGGGGCGAGCCGTTGCTGCAGGTGGAATTCATAAGAAGGCTGGCCCCGGAGCTGAAAAACAGGGACTTCCGGGTCTACCTGGAGACCAACGGCACGCTGACCGAGGGGCTGGAGAAGGTGATGGAATGGGTGGATGTGGTGGCCATGGACATCAAGCCGCCCT
Source organism: uncultured bacterium (assembly GCA_937958665.1). Taxonomy (GTDB): domain Bacteria; phylum Edwardsbacteria; class AC1; order AC1; family EtOH8; genus CALGNM01. The sequence continues at coordinate 2,049 of CALGNM010000007.1, forward strand.
CGGCCTGCGGCCAGGATCTTTGGCTCGGGCAACGGCGTTTTTTGGAGATCGCCAGAACAAAGGTGTTCGTCAAAATGGTGATTTGCGACAATACTCTTCCCGAGGAGGTTGAGAGGGCCGCCCAGATGATAGCCGAGGTCGACAGGAAGATCGTCCTGGTCCTCCAACCGGCTGAAGGCGCCCGGGCCCCGGAATTAACTGCGGTGCGGCGGCTTCAGGCCCGGGCCGGGGAGCGGGTGGACCACGTCAGCATCATCCGGCAGATGCACAAGAAATGGAACATCAGATAGCCGATATTACTGAGCCGGCCATGAAAGGGAGAAAATTTCCAGCCATGAGCGCCCGGCTGCTAACCGGCCGGGCCCTGAATCTGCCCGATGATATTCGGGGCCGGGTGGCCCTGGTTTTGCTGGCCTTCGTTCGCCAGGAGCCGGGTCTGGTCGATGCCTGGGTCGAGCCGTTTCGGGAGCTGGCTGAATCATCCAAAGGCTTGACATTCTATCGAATAGCCCTGCTGGGCGATAGCGCCATTCCGAACATCGTGGACCTGGGCATGAAACTGGGGATTCCAGTTCCCAAGCACGGATGGACGGCCACCGCCTACGGCCAGCGGATGAAGATCCAACAGGTGTTGGGCATCGAAGACCATGATGCCCTGTATCTTTACCTGCTGGATGGGGAGGGAATAATCAGGTGGACCGGCCAGGGGCCCCCCGCCCCGGAGGCCGTTGCGGAACTGCTGGCGGCAGCCAGGGAAGCAGCCGGGCTGGGAGGGAAACCCGGACAAAAAGGGGCTTGACTTTTACCACGCATTGTGAAATAATTCACAAATTACGGCCTGGGTCCGGCCGGGGCCTGGATCGGCCTGGGCCGAGACTGGCTAATGCATTGAAAACATATAAGCCGGATGATTCCTTATGCCGCAGAACAAGAACTATTCGCTAGCCAAGTCCAAGGTTCCGGAGCTACTGTCACGCCTGATAAAGAAGGGCGATGAGGTCTGGGGACCCCTGGCCGGTGAAAACGGCGACAACTTTCTGGGCCGCCTGTCCTCCGAGAAGGATCTGGCCGGGGAGTATGTCAATGGCTATCTGGGGGCCAAGCGGTACGTCTTTCCCCAGAACGAAGAGATGTTTCGCTACCGCAACGCCAAAGGCGGCATAGAATTGAACCAGCCCGGGGAGATGCCACGGGCAGTGATCTGGGGCCTGCGCTCCTGCGACATGTCGGCGGTTAACTATTTCGACAGCTTCTTCGGCCGGGGGGCCAAGTCCGGGCCGGACTGGAAGTCTGGCGAGCCCCTGCCCGACCCGTTGTATGAGGCCAGACGCAACCGGGCGGTGTTCATCACCATCGGCTGCAACGTCGCCGGGCCTAAATGTTTCTGCGTCTGCACCGACAGCGGGCCGTTCCTGTCCCAGGGCTACGACATCCAGCTGGCCGACCTGGGTGACCGCTATTTCGCCGAGGTGGGCAGTCCCCGGGGCGAGGAGTTCGTCAACGAGTTCAAGGACCTGTTCTCCCCGGCCGGCAATGGCGACCAGTTGGCCCGCCGGGCCCTGGAGAACCAGGCCGAGAAGACCTTTCAGCAGCCGGTCAGCTTCTTCGCCAAGGCCATGCGCCGGATGGACCAGGGCCACCTCAAGCCCGAATTCTGGCAGAAGGTGGCTGACTACTGCATCGGCTGCGGCGGCTGCATCTATGTCTGTCCGATGTGTTCCTGTTTTGACGTGGACGACAAGGCCTTGGGCGAAAGCGAGGGGATGCGCTACCGGAGCTGGGACACCTGCGACTTCGCCGGGTTCACCCGGGAGGTCTCGGGCCATAACCCCCGGGCCACCCGGGCCGACCGGAGAAAGCGCTGGTTCTATCACAAGGTCTCCATGGATTACCTGGAGAAGAACCCGGTGATCGGCTGCGTGGGCTGCGGCCGCTGCGTGATAGCCTGTCCCGGCGAGGTGGATATGCCGACCGTCATCCGCTGGATGAGAAAAACGGGAGACCAAAGCCCCAAATCCTAGATACGCAATACTAAACGAAGTCCGAATACAATATGAATCCCAACATCTATCTTCCCTACGTTTCGGAGATAACCGACATCAAGCAGGAGACCCCGGACACCCGGACCTACGATGTCAGGATCAAGAAAAAGGATGAGGCCAAGCTGTTCGTCTCCCGGCCCGGGCAGTTCGTGGAGTGCTCGGTGTTCGGGGCCGGCGAGGCTCCCTTCGGCCTGACCACCTCACCCCAGGAGCCCGGGGTGATGACCTTCACCGTCCGGGCCTGCGGCCGGGTGACCGATGCCCTGGCTCTATTGAAGGCCGGCGACCAGATCGGGATCAAGGGTCCGCTGGGGAACAGCTTCCTGGACAAGATCGACTCCCGGGGCAAGGACATCCTGGTGATCGGCGGCGGCATCGGTCTGCCCCCGCTCCGCTCCATGATAGACCACATCTTCCAGCACCGGAAGGATTACGGAGAGTTCACCATCCTCTACGGGGCCCGCACCCCGGACCTTTTGGTATACAAGTACGAACTGGAGAAGTGGTCCCAGCGCGACGATCTGAAGTTACTGCAGACGGTGGACGTGGGCGGGCCGGGCTGGAACGGGAACGTGGGGGTGGTCACCACCCTGTTCCCCAAGCTCAAGCTGGACATCCCCAACACCGTGGTCTACACCTGCGGCCCGCCCATCATGATCAAATTCGTGATTATCGAGCTGCTCAAGCTGGGCTTCCCGGAGAAGCAGATCGTATCCACCCTGGAGCGCTACATGAAGTGCGGGGTGGGCAAGTGCGGGCACTGCTGCATAGGCCACAAGTACGTTTGCACCGAAGGGCCGGTGTTCGACTATACCGAGATCAAAGGGCTGGCCGAAGAGGCGTTCTGATCAATTAACCATTGAACAATGGGCAATGAACAACGGGGACCAGTTCCTGCGGCGTTGTTCGTCCATGAGGGTCTGAATGCCCGACCTGATAGAATATCTGCGTTCTTTAAACGAGAGCTCCCTGATCATGGGGGTGGGCAACCCGCTGCGGGGTGACGACGGCTTCGGGCCGGCACTGATAGCAGAGCTTAACGGCAGGACCGAGGTAAGATTATTGGATGTGGAGGAAACGCCGGAGGCGTTCCTGGGTAAAGTCGCAGAGATGTCGCCGGATAAGCTGCTGATAGCCGACGTGGTGGCCTTCGGCGGGGCGGCCGGCGAGGCGGTGCTGCTGGAGCCGGACCAGCTGGGCAAGCGGATCGCCATCTCCACCCACAACCTGCCGCTGGTGATGTTCGTCAAAATGTTCAAAGAGAAGTGTCCGGCCACGGACGTCAAACTGCTGGGGGTGCAGCCGGGATCCATAGAACCGGGGCAGGGGCTGGGCCCGGCGGTCAGGAAGACCGTGGAGGCGCTGGCGGGGATATTATCCATGGGAAAATGAACATGCATTTTCGAAGAATATTATCCAAGGGTAAATGAACATGCTTTTTCGAAGAATATTATCCGCCCTACTTGCGATCTTGATGTTGACGGGATGCGCCACCACGCTGCCTGAAAAAGCAGAAGTGGAATATTCCATTGACTCTGCCGCCGGGCCAGAGATCATCCATCCCAATGAAGAATCCTTGGATCAGAAGGTGTTTGAGATCAAAATAAACGAGATAAGGGCAAAGGCACATAAATATATCATTGCCGAACTGACCAGGATAGCACTCATTGATAAAGCAGAAAATTTGTTAAAAGAACAGCAGCATTATTATCTATCCAACGAGAACAAGCCCCAGAAGACAGGGGTGGTCACCATGTTCATTACCGCATTGGGTTTGGGAGCAATTAAAGCCACTTCTAAAAGCAAGATCGAAGTGGGGGAAAAGCAATACAAAGCGGGTTTTGATATTGATTTCGGAGCGGAAGACGGTCCATATGTTCTGTCAAGCATAGCTTTGGTATGCCCGTTGACCTATATCTTGGCCTATTATCTTGGTAAAAAGATAGGGGAAGGTTACAAAAGTGTGGAAATAAAGCCAGAATTCAGGGAAGAGTTGCATAAGATCATTAACCTCTACAATAATGAATTAGTAGACCAAGTCCATGGGTAAGCAACGAGAGGGACACCCTTGTCCCGACCAAACGACAACTGATGCCATAGATCCAATCAGCCAATTAATAAAAAGATAAGAAATGTTACCAGTACTTCTGATCACCATGCTAATGCTGCCTTTTGCCGGGGCCCTGCTCTCGCAGTGGCTGCCGGAGAAGAGGCAGGACGGCTTCGCCGCCTTCATCGTGGCCCTGGCCACCGCCGCCTCGCTGTGGGCGCTGTTCGCCGGCTACGGCAGGACCTTTTCCTTCCCGGTGATGCACTGGCCCTGGCTGCCCCAGCAGACCCAGGTGCTGGGCGTCTACCTGGACCTGCTGTCGGTGGTGCTGCTGCTGGTGACCACCATCGTCGGGCTGCTGGTCACCTTCTACTCCCGCGACTACATCTCGCCCCAGAACCTGTTCCATCCCATGGAGGGCGGCAAGCGGCGCTTCTACCTGTGGCACCTGCTGTTCGTGGGGGCCATGATCGGGGTGGCGGTCTCGCCCAATTTCCTGCAGATGTTCATCTTCTGGGAGCTGACCACCATCTGTTCCTGGGCCCTGATCTCCTACTACCATAATAAGGAGTCACTGGACGCCGGGTTCGAGGCCCTGATCAAGACCTTCTTCGGCGGCATCTTCTTCCTGATCGCCCTGATCGTGCTGTTCGTCAACACCGGCAGCTTCGGCTTCGACGCTATCAACCTTTTAAGCCCCCAGGCCAAGACCCTGGTCTTCGTCCTGTTCCTGATTGCGGCCTGGGCCAAGTCCTCCCAGATAGTGTTCTTCGCCTGGCTGCCCAACGCCATGGCCGCGCCCACCCCGGTCTCCTGCTACCTGCACGCCGCCGCCATGGTCAAGGCCGGCGTCTACCTGATGGCCCGGGTCACCATCTCCACCGTCGGCTTTTCCTACGGGCTGGGGCTGACGATGGCGGTGCTGGCGGTGTTCACCATGCTGGCCGCGCTGTTCCTGTTCTTCTTCCAGAACGACCTCAAGAAATTCCTGGCCTATTCCACCATCGCCCACCTGGGCTACATCTTCCTGGGCATCGGGCTGGGGGTGATGGGCTCGCACTACGGCTACCAGGGGGCCATCCTGCACATCATCTGCCACGCTCCGGCCAAGGCCCTGCTGTTCATCTGCGTGGGGGCCATTGCCTACGCCACCGGCACCCGCAACATGGACCAGCTGGGGGGGCTGACCAAGGCCATGCCCCTGACCTCGATCGCCTTCATCATCGGGACCCTGGGAGTCACCGGGATCGCCCCGCTGTCCTGCTACTGGTCCAAGCTCTTCCTGATGGAGGGGGTCATCGAGATTGGCGGCAAGACCGCGGTGTTCCTGATCATCCCCTTTGCGGCCGAGATCATCATTGCCTTTGCCTGGTACTTCTTCGTGGCCCACAAGGTGTTCTTCGGCGAGCCATCGGAGAAGGTCAGCCAGACCATCGCCCTGCCCTGGAACTCCAAGATAATCTTGATAGTGCTGATGGTCCTGACGGTGGTGGCCCCGCTGATGGGCCTGCCGCTGATCAAGCTGATCAGGTAGCCCCCGGCGTTTCCTAGGAACCTCCGTCTTATCGTACCTTATAATGAAGCGATAGAAGAACGCACGTTATGAACCTCCAATCCGTCATCCTCTTCTCCCTGGCGACCCTGTTCGTGGGGGCCGCCGTAACCCTGCTGATGCCTTACTCCCGGCGGACCATCGGCTGGGTCAGCTTCGCCTTCCAGTCGCTGGCCTCGCTGGGCTTTTTGTACACCGCCCTGCAGGTGCTGGCCGGCGGGACCTTTAACCTGGACAAGCCGGTTTTTCAGGTGGCCGGGCTGGGGGCCTCCTTTCTGCTGAAGGTGGACGCCCTGTCGGCCGTCTTTTTGCTGGCGATCACCGGGGTCTCCTGGGCGGCCGGGCTGTATTCAATAGAGTATATGAAGCACTACAAGGAATCGCTGGCCCGCTATTATCCGCTGCTGCTGTTGTTCCTGCTGGGAATGTACGGGGTGGTGGTGGTGCGGGACCTGTTCTTCTTTATCGTCTTCTGGGAATTCATGACCCTGACCTCCTATGCCCTGGTGGTCTACGAATGGGGCAACAAGACCAACGTCTACGCCGGATTCAAGTACTTTCTGATGACCCATATCGGCACCGCCGGGATCATCATCGCCGCCAACACCCTCTACCACTATAGCCAGTCCTTCGACTTCAACGCCCTGGCCCCGGTGATGGGCCTGCTGCGCAACGACAATCCGGTGTTGCTGCACACCCTGCTGCTGTTGTTCTTTCTGGGCTTCGCCACCAAGGCCGGCGTCTTCCCAGATCGGAAGAGCGTCGTGTAGGGAAAGAGTGTAGATCTCGGTGG
>CALGNM010000008.1 GCA_937958665.1 uncultured bacterium
ATCCGGCGACCCACCAGATCTACACTCTTTCCCTACACGACGCTCTTCCGATCTCCATGGCCAGGTGGAACAGCCCCACCGGGGTCAGCACCGAGAAGCGCCCCCCCACCCCCGAGGGGATCTCCAGGCTGGCCAGGCCCTCCTTGGCCACGATCTGGCGCATGATACCCGAGGCCGGGTCGGTGGTCACCACCATGTTTTTGGTCCAGGACTTCTTCAGGAATTTCTGCAGCCACTGCCGGGCCCACAGGAACTGGGCGCTGGTTTCGGCGGTGGCCCCCGACTTGCTGATGACGTTGACCAGGGTCCGGCGGGGGTTTAAGAGCCCGGTCATCGAGCGGAACTTCTCGGGATCGATGTTGTCCAGCACCCACAGCCGGGGCCGGCCGCGGCGGGCCTTCTTGTCGGAATAGTTCCAGGCCGCCGGGTTGAGGGCGGCCTGGATGGCGGCGGTGCCCAGGGCCGAGCCGCCGATGCCCAGCACCACCAGGTCGTCGAATTTGCCCCGATAGGAGGCGGCGGCTTTAAGACAGGATGAAAGGTGCTGGGTCTGGCCCGGCAGGTCGAAAAAGTCCAGCTTGCCGGCATCGCGCCGGGAGAAGAATATCCGGCTGGCCTCGGCCGCCAGCCGGCCGGCCCCCTCCAGGTCGGCCGCCGACAGCCCGTAGCCTTCGCCCAGCCGCTCCGACATCAGGTTGTTGTAGTCCAATCTCACCCGTTCCATCTATGTCCCTCCTAACATGTTTGATTTCGTCCCGACCGCCTCGTCCCCCAGCTCAGCCAGCCGGCTTTGGTATTCTGATTTGGGAGATACCTCGATCAATGCCCGGTAACGGGCCAGGGCCTCGTCGCAGTGCCTCTTCTCCCCGCTGCAACGGTAGAGATGGAAAAATATCTCCGCCGACTGGGCGGGTTCCCGGGCCTCCTCCAGCAGGCCCTCCAGCCGGGCCAGCCCCGGCTCCCTGTTTCCGGCGGCAGCCAAAGCCGCCTGCAGTACCCGGCAACGGAAGGCGATCTCCGCCAGGTCGATCTCTTGGGCCAGCCCGAAAGCCTCCTGGCTGCAGGATTCGGTTTCGGGGAAATCCCCCCGGGCCAGCGCCAGGTCGGCCATAGAGTACAGATAGGTGCATAGGTAATACCTCAGGTTCAGCTGCCTGGCGATCTCCACCGCCCGCAGGTAGTGCTGACGGGCGCCGGGGTAGTCCTGGCATTTTCTGTGCAGCTCGCCCAACGAACCCATGGTGATGGCTATGCTTTCCTGATCGTCCATCTCCCGGGCAATCTCCAGGCTCTGCCGGTAGCAGTCCCTGGCCCCGGGATAATCGCCCAGGCTCATCAGCGCGATCCCCATGTTCCCGGCCGAAATCCCCAGGTTCCTCCGGTCACCCAGCTCCCGGGAGATGGCCTCCTGCTTCCGGAAGTGCTCCAGGGCCTGGGGATAATCCCCCTGGTTCATGTACAGCAGGCCCAAATTCCCGATGGCGTTGCTGATACCCCGCTTGTTGCCCAGACTGCCGTGGAGGGCCAACCCCTGCTGAAAGTACTCCCGGGCCCGGGGGACATCCCCCAGTTCCATGTGCACCAGCCCCAGATTGACGGTAACCGAACTGATGTTCATCCGATCGTCCGTCCCGGAAAAAGCCTCTAGGGATTTCTGGTAAAGGCCCACCGCCCGGGAATACTCGCCCTGGTAGAGGAAAACATTGCCCATCATCAGATAGGTCTTGGCCTGCTTCTGGCGGTCGTTCTGGCCCTGGGCCAGTTCGGCACACTGCTGGTAGCAATCCATGGCCTCAGGGTATTTCCCCTGGTTGAAATGCACGCTGCCCATGTTGACCAGAGAGGTCCAAAGTCCAGAAGGGTCGCCGCAGCCTCGGTAGTACCGGTAGGCTTCCTGGAAGAGGTCCAGAGCCTGGTCGTAACAGCCCTGCAGCCGCAGGATGTTGCCCAGACTGTTTTGGTCCTCGGCCTGGAGGGACCGGTCCGGATTACTCCGGGTCCAATCCAGATTGGCCCGGCATATTTTTTCGGCCTCGGCCCATCGGCCTACTATCTCCAGCACAGAGACCTTTCGGGCCAGCAGCCCCCGAGGGTGGAACTCCGAGTGCAACCCCTGTCCCGTCTCCCAGAGTCCGACGTTTTTGGGGGTCTTTGACTTCATGGCTCCCTAACCGGGGCCTGGTTGTGGAGGTCCGCTTCAATCATAATCTGGCCAGAATGGCGATGTTCTCCGATGCTACCGGCCAAAGGATATCCCGGCTGCCAGCAGGCTCTGGTTAAGCCCCGCCCCCGACAGCGGACGACTGGAGGCCCCGGCCAGCTTCAACTCGGCCGGCCCCAGCCTGAGCCCCAGCCCGGCGCTCAGGAAATACAGGTCCTGAAGATGTTCATCGTAGCGCCTAAGGAAAGAGTCCAGGGGATGCTTCAGGCTGTAGCTGCCGAAGCTGGCCTCCAGCCGTTCCGGGATCAGGGCCATCCGGCAGCCCAGGTGGTAGTCGGCCTGCTCGTAATAGCCGGAAGAGGACAGGTGCCAGCCGGTCAGCTCCAGCGAGGCCGAGACCTCGAAGCCCGGCTCCGGGCGGTAGCTCAATGCCACCCGGGTGCGGGGGGGCACCGTCCCGGCCAGCTTCAGGGTGCCGCTTAAACTGCTGTCGGGCATTTCGGTCAGGACCGACAGGTCGGCCTTGGTGGCAAAACCGGCCGCCAAGCCGAAGCCCTGGCCCAAGTCGGCCTCCAGGCTGGCCGCCAGGCTGGGGGAGCTTCCCGCTCCTTCGGCCAGCCGCCCGGCCGGACCATGCCAGTCGAAGGAGAAGGAGTTGAGGCTCAAGGCCACCCCCAAGGCCAGCCGGTCGATGCCGGACCAGGACGCCCCCAGAGCGGCCTGGTCCACCATCAGTTGGGCGCGGTCCAGGGCCAGCGGATTCAAGACATCGGGAAAGCTTATAGACACGTCCATCACCCGGCGCCAGCCCAGCCCAAAGTGAAGGTCGCGCCAGGAGAATTTTGCCGCCGCCAGGGAGGGCCAGGCCCCGGAGGGCTCGGTGGCCACGGTCAGGCCGCTGCGCCCCCCGGACATCCACCCCCCGCAAAGTTCCGCCTGCCACCGGCCGGGAAGCCTGGCCAGCCCGGCCGGTCCGGCCAAGACCGCCGAGGCGCCCGACGCCTCCCTCATGGTCAGCCAGTCGGGGCCGCCGGGCTGGTAGTAGTTGTGCTGCAGAGGCAGCACCAGCAGATAGTCGTATTCGGCCTCGGCGGCTGCCAGGTGGGCGGCCGGCCAGATGATGGCCGCCGCCAGGCACAGGGTGGCCCAGAGCCTTGGCATCCTAATCCCCGAAGCCCACCCCCACCGCCCGGGCGGCCCGGATCACCTCGCAGTCCGGGCTGACCAGACGCAGCCCGCCCACCGCCTCCTTGAGGGGCACCGATTCCACCGAGAGCCCCTTTAGGGCCACCATCCGCCCGAACTGCCCGGTGGCCGCCAGCTCGGCGGCCAGCACCCCGAAGCGGGTGCCCAGGATCCGGTCGAAGGAGGTGGGGCTGCCGCCCCGCTGCAGGTGCCCCAGCACCGTCACCCGGCACTCGATCCCGGTGGCCTGCTCGATCTGGTCGGCCAGGCGCTGGCCGATGCCGCCCAGCCGCAGCTGGTCGGTGGACTCCTTGACGATCTTGCTGACCACCATCTCCCCCCCGGCCTCCCGGGCCCCCTCGGCCGCCACGATGATCGAGAAGCGCTTGCCCTTGCTGTTGCGCTCGGCCACCGCCTGGCAGACGCTCTCCAGCCGGTAGGGTATCTCCGGGATCAGAATGATATCGCCGCCCCCGGCCACCCCGGCGTAGAGGGCGATCCAGCCGGCATAGCGCCCCATGGTCTCCATGATCATCACCCGATGGTGGCTCATGGCGGTGGTGTGCAGCCGGTCCAGGGCCTCGGTGGCGGTGGTCACCGCGGTGTCGAAGCCGAAGGTGACGTCGGTGGCCGCCAAATCGTTGTCGATGGTCTTGGGCACCCCCACCACCTTGACCCCCCGCTCCATGGCCTGGGCGGTGATGGCCATGGTGCCGTCGCCCCCCACCGCCACCAGGGCGTCCAGGCGCAGCTTGGCGATGTTGGCCTCCACCCGGTCGAAGACGTCGATGAAGCTCAGGCTGCCGTCGGGGTGCCTCACCGGGTACTTGAAGGGGTTGTCCCGGTTGGAGGTGCCCAAAATGGTGCCCCCGGTGTGCAGGATCCCGGAGACGTCGTTCCACTTCAGCTGGCGGAAGCGGCCCTCGATCAGACCGGCGTAGCCGTCCTCGATGCCCACCACCTCGATGCCGTAGCGGTTGGCGGCGGTCTTGGCCACCGCCCGGATCACCGCGTTCAGTCCGGGGCAGTCGCCCCCGGCGGTCAGCAGCCCGATCCTCTTGACCTTGCCCATGGCTCCCTCCTTATTTTTTCCGGATGTTGCCCCCGCCTGGGGCAAAACTTCTCAGATGGCCTGCTCCCGGGCCAGCCGGGCGATGAAGTTGGCTGCCGCCTGCCCGGCCCCCGGACGGCCCAGTTTGCAGGCCGCCTTCCTCATCCGCTCCAGGCGGCCGCGGCCCTCCAGCACCAGCCCCAGCTTGTAGGTAACGTCCACCGGCTGCATGGCCTTGACCGCCGCCCCGTTCTCCAGCAGCATGTCGCTGTTCATGTCCTCCTGGCCGGGGATGGGGTTGATGATCAGCATCGGCTTCCCCAGGGCCAGGCACTCGGCGGTGGTCAGGCCGCCGGGCTTGGTGACCACCAGCTCGCTGGCCCGCATGTAGCGGTCGATCTCCTCGGTGAAGCCCACCGGCAGCAGCTGGTAGGGCAGCTTGGGCGCCATCTGCTGCAGCCGGGCGAGCATCTTCCTGTTCTGGCCGGCCACCGCCGCCAGCTGGAAGCGCCCCTTCAGCCGGGCCAGGTCGGCCACGATGTGCTCGATGGGACCCACCCCGAAGCCGCCCGACAGCAGCAAAATGGCCGGCAGCGCCGGGTCCAGCCCCAGGCTCTTTTTCAGCCCCGGCTCGGCCGGGCGCCGGTCGAAGGCCGGGCGGACCGGGATCCCGAAGTCATGGATGGCGCCTTCCGGGATGCCCATGGCCGCCAGGTGGTTCTTGCAGGCGGCGTCGGCGATGATGAAGTGGTCGCAGCCCGGGGTGATCCACCAGGAGTGCAGGCCGTAGTCGGTGACCACCGACACCAGCGGGCAGAACACCTTGTGCTGCCCCTTGAAGCGGGCCAGCAGCTGGGAGGCCAGGAAGTGGGTGGAGACGATGACGTCCCAGGGGGTCTCCTCGATGAAGGAGGCGAACTTGAGTGCGTTCAGGTTGTTCATGAAGCGCATCAAAAAGTCCGGCTTGTTCTCCCGCTTCAGTCGGTCGCTGGTGGTGTAGATGTAGCCGTACAACAGGGGCTGCTTGGCCGCCAGGTACAGATAGACGTCGCGGTAGACCTTGCGGTAGAGCAGGGTGGCGAACTGCAGGAAATCGATGTGGGCCACCCGGAACTCCCCGGGGTAGCGCTGGGCCTTCTCCAGCCACTGCTCCAGGGCCCGGGCGGCCATGGTGTGGCCGCTGCCGGCCGAGGCCGATATGATCAGGATGTTCTTCAAGGCCGCATCCTTTTTAGACGAACCGCTTGATGGTGGCCACCACCCTCTCCTGGTCGGCGGCGGTCAGCTGGTGGTGGAAGGGGATGGCCAGGCTGCGCATCGAGGCGTCCTCGGCCGCCGGGAAGCTTCCCACCCGATACCCCAGATCCTTGAGGGCCGGCTGGAGGTGCAGGGCCGGGAAGTAGTGGGCGCACTGGATGCCCAGGGACTGGAGGGACATTATCAGCTTGTCCCGCTTGTGCCCCTTCATGGCCGGCGGCACCAGGATGACGAACACGAACCAGCTGCGCTTGGAGCCCGGGAAGTCAGCCAGAGTCTGGAAGTCGGGGAGACGATCGGCGAACAGCCTGCGGTAGCGCAGGGCCACCAGATCGGAAGAGCGTCGTGTAGGGAAAGAGTGTAGATCTCGGG
>CALGNM010000009.1 GCA_937958665.1 uncultured bacterium
AGATCGTATTCGGTGACTGGAGTTCAGACGTGTGCTCTTCCGATCTCGATGGTTCCCACCGGCAGCAGGACGGTTTGGCATCTGGCCGGCACGGCTTTCTTGAATTGTTTCCAGTTCATCCTCTCCAGGCGGCGCTCCATGGTCTTCTCCTTGGTGATTTTGGCAAGGTTTTATTATGGCAGAAACCAAATGTTTTTGCAACACCTTTCTTCATATCCCGGCACTCTGAAACTTGTGCCGGCGCCTTAGGGCCAGTGGTTTGACCAGCAGCAGCCCGGCGGCGAATCCCCCGATGTGGGCGAACCAGGCCACTCCCCCCTGCCCCTGCCCGGCCAAAGGCAGGCTGTACAGCCCGAACAGCACCTGCAACACTATCCAGAAACCCAGCACCACCAGGGCCGGAATCTTGACCACCCGGATGAAGAAGCCCAGGGGGATCAGGGTCAGCACCCCGGCCCGGGGATACAGCAGCAGGTAGGCGCCCAGCACCCCGGCCACCGCCCCGGAGGCCCCCACCATCGGCAGGGTGGATCCCAGGTCGGACAGCACCTGGCTCCCGGCGGCGGCCGCCCCGCAAAGCAGATAGAAGGACAGGTAGGTCAGGCGGCCCAGGGCGTCCTCCACGTTGTCCCCGAAGATGAACAGGTAGAGCATGTTGCCGATGATGTGCTCCCAGCCCCCGTGGATGAACATCGAGCTGAACACCTTCCCCCAGCCGGCCGGCCAATGTCCGACCAGTTGGGCCGGCACCAGGCCGTAGCGTCCGATGAAATCGGCGGCCCCCGCCCCCAACCCGGCCTCGTAGAGAAACACCAGGACGTTGGCGGCTATCAGCAGGCTGTTGACCAGGGGGAAGCTCCTCGATTGGATGTCGTCCTTGAGCGGTATCATCATCTCCTCAAATTGCTAACTGAGACCGAACCTCCTCCGCCCCAGCCATTCGGCGCACAACAGCAGGATGGCCAGCAGCCAGGCCGGCCAGCAGCTGCCGCCAGGCTCCCTGGGCCGGGCGGGAATTAGGCCGGACAGATGCTCCCGGCAGCCGGGACAGGAATCCAGCCGGGCGAAACGGCCGCCGGTCACCCGGGCCAGCTCGGAGAGCAGCCCCTGGTTGAGCCAGGGCTCCCGCTCCTGCCCGGGAAAGGGCTCCACCCAAAATTTGCCGGAGGCCTGGCCCAGGGTCCGGCCCTCGACCTTCAAACTGGCCCGGTAGGTGTATTCGCCCAAGGAGAGATCCTGGGCCCGGGCCAGGAACTGATCCCGGCCCCAGAAGGAGGGGGCCAGGTTCTGCCTCTTTCCGTCAGGGCCGGCCAGCTCCAGACTCCAGCGGGCCTTCTCCCGCAGCTTCTCCGGCAGGGCCGACCAGCCGATGAAGCTGACCGGCTCGCCGGGGTGGTAGAAGCCGCGGTCGGTCTCCAATGACAGGTTGTGGCCCTGGCCCCCTCCCAGCCAGTTCAGGGAACCGGTGATGATCGCCCCATAGGACAGGCTGTCGCCCAGCATCCCGCTGGCCGAAAGGCTCCAGGACCACAGCTGGCTGGCCGCAATCTGCATGGCCCGGCCCCGGCCCAGCCCCTGCCAGGCCCAGAAGGGCCGACCCTGACCCTTGTCATCCAACTGCCCCAGAATTACCGCCTCCGGTCGGGCCGGGCCGGGGCGCCCCCCGATCTCCAGGGGCGGCAGCCGGGAGAACCTTTCCCTCAAACCCTGGGCGGCCAAAGGGTCCAATATGCCGGAGGCCTCCAGATATTCGGTCAGACCGGCCCGGCCCCGAAAACCTCCCCTCCCATCGGCCGGGGGCAGCGGGGAGGCCTGAAACAGGGGACGCTGGCGGAAGTCGGTGAGCCATTCGGATCCCAATAGCAGCAGACCGGCCCGGCCCTCTTTGACCCTATTGAGCAGGACATCCTCCCAGGCCCGGTCGAACATACCGGACCGGAGGTTGTGCAGCAGCACCACCTCCGCCCCTTCCAGACTCCGGGCCAGGCCGCCCGGTTCGGCGTCGCCCCCCGCCCTGGCCCATCCCCCCGTCCGCCAGACCCAGGCCTCGGTCTTCAACCGTCCGGCCGGGGCCATCGCCTGCAGCAGAAAACGCAGCTCCCATCCGGGCTGTCCCGACAGGCAGAGTACCTTGATCCCCTCCCGCCGGACCTTGACCGCCAGGCTCCGCTGGTCCAGGGTGTCACTCCCGGAGACCAGGCTCAAGCGATAGCGGTGCAGGCCGGCCTGGCCGGCGACGAACCCCAAGGTGATCCGAGATCGGAAGAGCGTCGTGTAGGGAAAGAGTGTAGATCTCGGTGG
>CALGNM010000010.1 GCA_937958665.1 uncultured bacterium
ATAAGCACTTCCATGTTCTCCTTGGGATAGGTCTGGGCGGAGATGGACTTTAGGCAGGAGGTGATGAAGCGTTCCTCGTTGCGGACGGGGAGGATTATGGAGACAGTTGGCTTCATTTGCTTTTCAACGCCTGCTCAATAATTGACGATATTTCCTCCACCTTGGCGTCCCAGCTTTCGTCTTTGACCCTTTGGCTCAAAGCTTTGGCCTGTTCATATTTCGGGATTTTCAGTATATTCTCTATTGCCCAAATATATTCTTGTATATTATCCGCAAACTTCACCACATCGCCATATGGAAGGACTTCGGGCAAAGGGGTGGAGACTACCGGTACTCCGGCAGCCAGGTATTCCCTTAGCTTTAAGGGATTCATATTAAGGGCCAATTCGCTTTTACTCTTTGGTAAAATGGCCACATCAAATGAAGCGGCATATTGCGGGAGTTTTGAATAAGGCTTTGGCCCAAGCATATGTATGTTGCCAATATTTTTTATTATTGGCAAACGGGTGCTGCCGGCGTAATTAGAACCTCCGATAAGGACAAAAGACCAGTCTGGTTTCGCAAAGGCCAGGCTTTTTAACAATGAATAGTCCACAGATTCATTAAGCTCCCCCCAAAACCCGATGACGGGTTTTTTCAAGCCTGCAAGTTCGCTGGGTGTTGATTGTTTTTCTTTCCAAGATTTACTAAAATGTTCCAAATCCACGCCGTGCCTCATTAAATAAGACCTTCTACCCTTTTTTGCTTTATTGTCTAACAAACTTTGTGCTGTAAAAAAAGAAATTTCCGACCTGCTAATTATTTCTTCTTCCTGCTTGGCCAATTTATGGGCGGAGTAACCTTCAAATTTAGTGAAATCATCAGTGCAGTAGTATATTGTGGTTTTTTCACCAAACGAACCGATCAATTTAACCATATTGGGTAAAAATGACCACAAAATAGGGTTGTCAAGGTTTAGTTTGTTCTGCAAATGTTTGACTTGCAATTTCAATAAACAATTGTTTAGAATGCCACTTAATATATTATTATAGGGCAACACCATGGGGGTATATACATATAGACCTTGGTCAATATGTTGCAACCCCTTTGATATGCTCTTTATTTTATTGATTATTTTTGAAAAGTCTTTTACTGTGGCAGTAGGTTTGCGCATGCCGATAGAATTTATCCATAACACCCGGTTGGTTTTTGCCAAACGTGTCATTATATGGTGTTTGGATAGCGGATCTTGACGCCAATCGCAGGAAAAGCAGATTATATTATGGCCGCTAAGCATTTTTCTTTTCTATGTTTTTTACAACTACTGCCGGATTTCCGGCCGCTATCGAAAACGGGGGGACATCCTTTGTCACTACCGCTCCGGCCGCCACCACCGAGCCCTGACCTATGGTTACGCCTTTCATTATTATGGCCCTGGCCCCGATCCAAACATTATCTTCTATCACCACCGGTTTGGTTTTAAATTGGTAAGCCTTACGGTCGAAAACCGGGGGGGCCTTTTGGGAAAACCTTGGGAATGTCATGTAATGCGAATATTCCATCTCCTGTGCCCTGAGAACCGGGTCAATTGGATGCGGGTCATAATCGGCGATGAGCACATCCCAGGAAATTAATACGTTGTTACCGAGGGTAACGGCCTCCCGGCAGTCAATCTTGGTGCCGCTGCCCACCGAACAGCAGTTGCCAAAGGTTATTCTCCCTTTGTCCCAAGCGTTGAAAGAGCACTTGTAGTAGGCGGTAAAATCGTCGCCAACAGTTATAAACCCTTCGGGCAATTCAGCCTTAAAACACAACGGTGAAAGTATATGCAGGTTGGCCCCGGCTTTTACATTACGGAATATTCCGAGTTTATACAGCAGATAATTGCCCGCAAAGGCCGCCGTTTCCCAGCCGTATTTAATTATATAGAACG
The DNA here is from genome assembly GCA_937958665.1 of uncultured bacterium. Taxonomy (GTDB): domain Bacteria; phylum Edwardsbacteria; class AC1; order AC1; family EtOH8; genus CALGNM01. The sequence continues at coordinate 1,913 of CALGNM010000010.1, forward strand.
GCCTGTTAAGTATTTTAGTTATCAGATTCATTTTTTACAATGTCCGCATATATTGGGGGTATTTTATCATTGCTGTCTTGAATAAGCTGAGTCTCGATCTATACCTGCCTACCAATGACAAAGGTATATTAAGAATGAAATTGCTTAACAGCACCAGCCACCAGCTGGCATTGAGCATAAATGCTTTCAGCGGATTGTGATATTTTTTGTAATACTTCACCTGGCTCTTCTGGAGTTCCAGGAACATGGCCAGTGCCATTTGATCGGTGCTCTTGCCGCCATGGTGGATTATCTCGCCCCCCGGCACAAAGTAGGTGCTATAACCCATGTGTTTTAACTTTAAAGCCAGATCCTTCTCCTCGGCATACATGAAGTAATCATCGTTAAGCAGTGGCATTTCGCCAAGTGCTGAACGTCTGACCATCATAAAGGCGCCGTTGGGATAACCGATGCGCCTGGGTTCTTGGCCATAATAGAAACTGCTCCGGTCCTCGGGAAACAGAAGGCGATCCAGAAAAAAGGCCTGGGCCAGGTTGCCGGCCACGGTAGGCAGTCGCTTGGCCGATTTCTGCAAGGTCCCGTCGCTGTTAAGCAACCGGCACCCGGCCAGCCCCGAGATCGGAAGAGCACACGTCTGAACTCCAGTCACCGAATACGAT
>CALGNM010000011.1 GCA_937958665.1 uncultured bacterium
GAGATCGTATTCGGTGACTGGAGTTCAGACGTGTGCTCTTCCGATCTCAGTTGTCAAGGCTGTCCGAGCGGTCGGTGACCTCCTGGCCGCTGGCCCCCACCACGAAGCCGCGGGGCACGGTCAGACCCACCTGGAAGCTACCGTAATCGCCGTAGAACTCGCCGATGTAGTGATAGCCGTCGGCATGCCAGCCCTGTTCGTCGTAGACCGCTATCTTGGGATACCACTGGGATATCTCATAGTGTGTTCCAGCATGCCCCAAACGTGAGAAGAACTTGGGCACCTTGACCGTGAAATCGAAATCGAAATCGACCGAATCGCCAGGAGCCAGGGGAATCGGGAGTTCCAAGCTGGCTGAGGTGGAGTCAAGTTTGTTTTTGGGCTGTTTCGACTTTCTATAAGCAAGGAAGGCATTGGATTCGGCAGTATCAATGCTAATTGGTCGGGGATCTCCGAAAATTGTCAGATCGTAAGAACGGCCATAACTCGGCCGTCGTGGAGGTTCATATTCTGTGCCGTATTTTAATTCGGCCGGATTGCCGGAAACTATAAGGGAATTGACCTCTATCCACCCCCTGTCCTCCGGGCGGGAATACCGCAACCGGTAGTCCTGCTGTTGCTCGGCCTCCTTGGCGAAGTGGCTGGACAAATCGCGATAGGCATTGGGATAGAGGTGAAACCAGACCGAATACAGAGTATCCGGCGAGTTGTTGTAATAGCGCAGATGCTGGGTGGCATGGATCTTGTGTTCAACCGTGTCCAGCCGGGCCTCGATGGTATAGGCCCCCCGCTGCTGCCAGGCCTGACCAAGGGCCGGCAGCATCAGCAGGACCGACAGAGCTGGGAGAATGTTTTTTTTCATGTGGCCTCCTTGCCCTGGGTGTTTCCGTTGAGTTTCAATCGCTCATCCAACGCTTGCATTACCTCCTCCCGGTGCCGCCCGAATTGCAGATAGATACCGCGAAAGTTCTCCAGCCAGGTCGGCTGGGCAAAGGGCGACAGCAGTACCCCGTTCTTGTCCGGGTAATAGCTGTTGATCTGTTCCCACTTGCGGACAATGGTCACCCCACCCCGTTTCATGGTAATGCCCTGCTCATCGAATGTATATGATGACCTGAGGAAGAAGGGAAACTCGGAAGAGAACAGCAGCAGGAACCCCAGCCCGGCCCACAGCCATGATTGCATCATCAGGTAGATGGCCAGCATCGCCAGGGGCGGGGTTAGGATGGCAATCAGGGATTTGGCCCTGGACTCCGCCAGCGGGAATACCGTCCATTGCAGGATGATCTTCCTTTGTTCCTCTCCTGTTTCGATCATCTTTCCTCCTTGAGCTGTTTGCGGTAATCATCCCTAAGCGACCGGAAATACTTCAACGCTTCGGGACAGCGGTAGTCGGGATAGGTCCATCTTAGGGGCTGATAGCCTTCCCCCCGGCAAATCAGGTTAAGATCTCCGTAGACTCCCCGACCCAGATAGATCCGGTGGGAATAATCCTTACAGGAGGCCAAAATCACCCGAGCCTCGTTCAGGTATCCGGGGTCGATGTTCACCGCCCGCCCCCCCTCCTGATCGGCCAGTTTCTCCTCCAGAGCGTTGGCGGCCAGCTTCAGCTCCGGCAGGTCCGCCGGGTCCTGCAGTTGAAACAGACTCCACCAGGTGCGGAAGAGCCGGGGGCCCATCTCCGGAGCGTAATAGTCAGTGAAAGAACTGAAGTCCAGCACCGGGCTCTTGCGGCCTATGATCCCAAACCGCTTCTGCAATTCCCTCTCCAGGTCCCACAGACTGACCTGAGGATTATAAATCAGCCCCAGAAAGAACTTGGCCGGAAGGACTCGTCTGACCACCGACATGATCACCCCTCCTGGGCCGACCCATCCTGGCCGCCCCGGCAGACTTTGACGCACACCCCGCAGATATATTGTCCGATGCCCGGCAGATGGGAGAATTCCCTCAGCTTGGCGATACATTTGGGCTTGTCGTATCCCTGGTCGGAAATCGCTCCGGCCGGACAGGCCTGGATGCATAATTGACAGCTGCCGCAGGATCTTTTTACGGGGTTTCCGGCCTCCAGCGGCATATCGGTCAGCACTGTCACCAGCCGTAGCCGGGCCCTGTGTTCCCGATTTATGAACAGGGCCGATTTGCCTATCCACCCCAGTCCGGCCTGCACCGCCACCGCCTTATGGGACAGATGGCCCAAATGCTTTTCCCAATCTATGGTCTGCGAAGCCGGTATGGGCAGGGCCTGGTAGCCGCAAGCTTGGATGTAGGCCCCTATCTGGGCCGACGCTCGGTCAAGGGTATAATTGGCCACCTTGTAGTGATGCTTGTAGAGCAGGGTGGGATGGTCGGAGATGTCGTTGATGGTGGGATCGGAAAGCCGGAAGCCGGCCGATATCCCGTACTTTAGCCCTTGGGCGGCCTGGGCGATCTCAGGGTGAAATGTCTGCCTGATAGGATCAAGCAAGGACGCCCCGAAGACGGCCATTCCCTGGTCAATGGCTATCAGTCGAAGTTTTTCGGTATTGCTTCTTGCCTCTTTCATAGCTAACTGGCTATCAGTGACAAAATTATAATAATCACCGGAGCAATGAAAATCGCCGGAAGCAGATTGGCCACTTTCAGTTTTATGCCAAGTATCAGGTTGAGGGCCACTCCCAACAGCAGGATGCCCCCCACCGCCGACATCAGGTTGACATAGGGCATTGGCAACAGTCCCTTGAATATCATGGCTGTCACGGTCAGCAGTCCCTGATATACCAGGACCGCCCCGGCCGAGAAGATCACCCCCGGACCCAGGGCCGAGGCCAGGGCGGTCGAGGCAATGCCGTCCATCAGCGACTTGGTAAACAGCACGGTATGGTCAGCCCTCAGTCCGCTTTCCAGGCTGCCCACTATGGCCATAGGCCCTATACAAAACAGCAGCGAGCTGGCCACAAATCCCTGCACGAAGGACGAACCGGCATCCCGGGAATATCTTTCCCTGAGTTTTCGACCCAATGATTCCAGTTTTTCATCCAACTTCAATAATTCACCAAGCAGTCCTCCCAAAACCAGCGATATAAGTATCGTCAGCACCCGGTTGCTCTTAAAGGCCAGATCCAGCCCGATGACGATGGTGAACAGGCCGATGGCCTTCATTACTATGTCGGAATACCGGGCCGACAGTTTACAGCGCAACAATAGGCCCAGAATGCTACCGGCAACTATGGCTCCGGTGTTAACGACCGTTCCCAGCATATTATTCAAAGATCTTTCTGATCATGTCCCTTTTATCATCTATCAACGCTTTCTGCTCCGGCCAGAACATTTCGGGGAGCTGGTCCAGGGGGAACCATTCAACTTTATGGGGATGATTGGGATCGGTGGGCGTTCCTTCCACCTGGTTGGTGCTGAACAGAAAATAACGGGTGTTCTTCCAATTCTTTCGGCCAAAGTCCAATCGGCCCCTCAGGCCCAAATCTCCCAGAATATTGAGGTAGGTTAACCCGCTCTCCTCGGCTATCTCCCGGCGGGCAGCCTTTTCCTCATCCTCCCCCGGATCCAAATGCCCCTTGGGAAGGACATACTGAGCCGGGTTTCTCTCCCTTACCAGGGCTACCCATATTCCAGATTGGTCTTTACGTACCACCACCCCTCCGCAGGAGGTATGCTCAGCTATACCCGGCAGATCGGAAGAGCGTCGTGTAGGGAAAGAGTGTAGATCTCGGTGGT
>CALGNM010000012.1 GCA_937958665.1 uncultured bacterium
GATCGTATTCGGTGACTGGAGTTCAGACGTGTGCTCTTCCGATCTAGTGAAAATGACCGGAATTTAGACCAGCAGGACGCCTCGTCAATTAATCAAAATTTTCTTGTTGATATTCAGGGCGATTGTGACTATAATATACCAACTTTTATTCAAACCCCAGCCGAAGGGCGGAAGAGATGGTGAAATACAAGGAACGGAACATTTTCCGGGTCAAGGACACCCGGACCGAGGTCAAGCCGATCAAGAAGCTGAAGCTCTATGGCTTCAACAACCTGACCAAGACCCTCAGCTTCAACATGTACGACATCTGCTATGCCAAGAGCCAGAAGTTCAGCGAGGACTACATCAAGTACATCGATGAGGAGTATAACGCCGCCCGGCTGACCAAGATCCTCAAGGAGGTGTCCTCCATCATCGGGGCCAAGGTGCTGAACATCGCCCAGCAGGACTATGACCCCCAGGGGGCCAGCGTAACCATGCTGATCTCCGAGCAGCACCTGCAGTGCGAGCATCCCGACTTCCCGGAGGGGCAGGCCGAGAACATCCATCCCGAGGCGGTGGTGGGCCACCTGGACAAGAGCCACATCACCGTCCACACCTACCCCGAGAGCCATCCCCACAACGGCATCAGCACCTTCCGGGCCGATATCGACGTCTCCACCTGCGGGGTGATCTCGCCGCTGAAGGCCCTCAACTACCTGTTGGATGCCTTCTATTCGGATATCGTGGTGATCGACTACCGGGTGCGGGGGTTCACCCGGGACCTGAGCGGGCGCAAGTATTTCATCGATCATAAGATTAATTCCATCCAGAACTACCTGTACAAGGAGGTGGACAAGGACTACCAGCTGATCGACACCAATGTCTACCAGGAGAACCTGTTCCACACCAAGATGCTGCTTAAGGACTTTGACATCGACGATTACATTTTCGGCCGGGGCACCGGCAAGCTGCGGGCCCGGGATAAGAACGCCATCAAGAAACGGCTGCAGAGGGAGATGGCTGAGATTTTCTTCGGGCAGAACATTTGAGTGCCGCCTAATGCCAAGGGCCGCTGCAATGTGCAGCGGCCCTTGGCATTTCTTTCCAATCGACCTACTGTCAGCCGTACCGGACTCATCGGCCAGCCAGGCTGAGCAGAAATCCGGCTGCTACTGCCCAGCCCAGGGTCAGGGCCAGCACCCGCCACAGGCCGCGCCAGCCCATCTCCCTGAGGGCCACGAAGAAGGTGGCCAGACAGGGCAGGTACAGCACCAGGAATACCGAGGCGGTGACCGCCTGCCAGGCAGTCAGGTTAAGCGGTGCCAATAGGGCGATGGAAATGTCCTTGCGCAAGAATCCGAACAATATCACGCTAACGGCTTCGGGGGGCAGGCCCAGCACCCCGGTCACCAGGGGCCGGGCCAAACGGCCCAATAGACCGATGACCCCCATCATCTCTAGGATGTTCATGGCCAGCACCCCCAGGACAATCAGCGGGGTGGCCTCCAGCAGAAAACTCTTGATCCTTAGCCAGGTTTTACGGAGCAGGGTGAATAGGTGGGGGACCTGGTAGGATGGAATCTCCATGACGATCTCCGGTGACTGCCCCTTCAGGATCAGGTTCAGAAACAGGCTGTTGGCCACCGCTACCAAAATCAAAATGGCAAAGGCGGCCACCACGTATCCGGCTCCAAAGCCAGACAGCAGGGAGACCATCATGGCCGATTGGGGCAGACAGGGGGCGGCCATCAACAGCAGGGTCAGGGCCAGCACTTTCTCCCGGCGCGATTCCAGGACCCGCAGGGCCAGCACCCCCGGCACCTTGCATCCGCAGCTCAGCACCAGAGGCAGGGCAGCATAGCCGTGCAGGCCCAGCCGGTGCATGGTGCGGTCCAGCAGAACCGCCAGCCGGGGGAGGTAGCCCACGTCCTCCAGCAGCCCCAGCACCAGGTAGAAGGCCGCGATGTAGGGCAGGACCAGGGCCAGCGGGATATACAGTCCGGTGGTCAGGGCCCCGAATGACTGCATGAACTCCGGGCTGCCTCCGGCCAGCAGCTCCCGGACGGTCTGCCAGGGCAACATATCCACTAGGCGCCGGACGGCCGGGCCGTACCAGCCATTAAAGAATGGATCCAGCAGGTGGTTGACCAGGCCTTCGCCCAGCAGACGGACGGCCCAGAACGAGGCGGCCATCACCCCCAGGGCGATCAGCACCCCGCTGAAGGGTTTGACGCTGGCGTCCTCCAGTTTCTCCAGCATCGAGGGGTGCTTGTGGGAGATGGTCTGGACCTCCTGACTGATGTGGCCGATGATGTGCCAGCGCTCCTGGTGGTTGATGGGTCCGAAGCGAGGGGCCGCCAATGCCCCCCGCCCGGCCGAGGCCGCCGCGGCCAGCAACTCCCGCAAGCCTTCGCCGGTGACGGCCACCACCGGGACCACCGGCACCCCCAGCCGCCGGGACAGCTCGGCCAGGTCGATCCGGATTCCCTTGTGGCGGGCTAGGTCCCATTTGTTGAGGGCCACCACCAGGGGGATGCCCTTCTCCAGCAGCTGGAGGGTCAAATAGAGGTTGCGCTCCAGATTGGTGGCATCCACCACGTTGATGATCAGCTCGGCCTTCTCCCGGCTGCAGAAATCGCTGGCCACCTGCTCGGCAACGCAGGTGGCTTCCAGGGTGTAGGCCCCCGGGACATCGACCAGCTCCATTCTCTTCCCCTCGGCCCACAGGGGACCCCGGGAGAACTCCACCGTGGTGCCGGCGTAATTGGATGACACCGTTCCCAGCCCGGTCAGACGGGAGAACACCACGCTCTTGCCCACGTTGGGATTGCCGAAAAGCAGAACCCGGAAGTCATCCAGCCTGATTCTGATGTGGCGGGACATTCCCTTGCCCACCGCTACCTGGCCGTTGGCCGAGGAGATCACCACCGGCCCCAAGTCCGAGACCTTGTTTATCGTCAAGCCGGGGCGGATGCCCAAACGCTCTAGCCGGGCCTGAAGCCCTGGCCCGCCCAGGATGGAATCGACCCGACCAGACTCGCCGTCCTTCATTTCAGATAGGCTGAGGATCATCTTTCATCCGATGCAATATCCATTTCACCCCGTCTTAAGGCCTGAAGGCCTACCGGCCTTCAAGGTCCAGCTTTTCCAGGTAGGCCAGGACCGCTGCCAGGCCTCCGCCCCCGGATATATTCAGAAATCTTTGATAGCCCTGGGCATAGGCCTGAGCCTGGTTGTTGAGCTTGCCCTGGTTGATGCTGTCGCATCCCCAGTCGGTGTTCATCAGCGAGGAGATGTATTCGGCGAAGCCCTCCTCGATCTCCTTGCCCTTGGCCCGGGGGAAGAGCGCCCCGTGAAGGTCGTGAGCGATTTCGTGGGCGGCGACGCTGCGGAAGTTGTCGGGGTCGAGATGGGATAGTATATAGACCACAAAGGTGTCGCTGCCGGCCACCTTGGCCCTGGTCTGATGGAAGGTCTTCCAACGGTGGCTGTAGAGGCCCTGTTCGGCGAAAACCTCTACCCCGGTTAGGGCCTTAAGCTGGGCGGCATCCACCAGCCTGAAGGCTATCCGGTGCTCGGTAGAGAGATTCAGGTGGGCGGACATGTCCCGGCGCACCTGATCGAACAGCCGCTGCCCCTCCTCTTGGCCGGCCACCGCCCGGGTCCGGCATGGCCCGCAGATGTGCCTCCCGTCCGGCAGCTCCTCCCGCGCTCCGGGCAGGCCGCAATTGAGGCACCTGGGCAGTTTGGCGCACTGGCTGCAGAATTTCTGCCGGCCGATCTCGGTCCAGTTGGTCAGGGCCTGGTTGCAGATCCGGCATTTGGGCAGGGTGGTCTGGTAGCATTCATTCGAGCAGTACACCTTGGTGCTGTCATCGGATGATTTTAGCTGGCGGCGGGCCGGCTTTCCGCAGACCGAGCACCGGGGAAGGCTTTTCTCAAAGCATTTCTCCGAGCAGTAAGCCTGTCCGCCGGCCCGGATGAACTCCCCCCGCTTGACGCCCTCACCCACCGGGCGTCCGCAGGTGCCGCATTTGGGCAGGGCCGACTCGAAACATTTCTGGGAACAGTAGGGGCGGCCCTCGAATTCCAGATAATCCCCGGCAATGGCTTTGCCGCAACGGGCACAGGGCTGTTCCCCGGCAGACGGCGCCGCCAGCATTAATAGCCAGGCAATAATCAGGTAATTTGTCCGACGCATCCGTACTCCCTAGTTCGAGTATCTCTTCAGCCCCAGGGTGAATAGGAATACGGCCATGGCCGCCAGCACGATGGTGGCTCCGGTGGCGGTGGCCAGATAGTAGGAGACGGCCAATCCGGCAATGCCTGAGGCCAGGCTGATCAGGACGGCCAGCCCGATATACTGTTTGGTGTCACGGGCGACGTTGCGGGCGGCGGCGGCTGGCAGTATCAGCATAGAGTTAATCACCAGCAGCCCCACCCATTTTATGGAGACGGTGACCACCACCGCCACCACCAGCGAGAACAGCGCCTCCAGCAGCCACACCCTGACCCCCCGGCTCTGGGCCAGCGAGGGGTTCAGTCCGATCAACATCAGCTGGTTGAAGCACAACAGCCAAAAGACTGCCACCGCCAGCAACAAGGCCAGCAGCTGGCCGATCTGGGCCGGGGTGATGGACAGGATATCACCGATTAGATAGCCGGAGTAGCGGGCAAAGCCCCCTCCCCGGGACAGGATCACTATCCCCAGGGCCACCGCGAAGGCCATGAACAGGCCGATCACGGTGTCGGCCGATGACAGGCTGACCCTCCTCAGCCAGGAGATGGCCAGGGCCAGGAACCCGGAGAAGGCCACCATGGCCCAGGTGGGGTCGCTCAGGCCCAACAGGGCCCCGATGGCGATGCCGGTTAGGGCGGCGTGACCGATGGCATCGGAGAAGAAAGCCATCTGACGGCTGATGACCTGGGATCCCATCAGCCCGAAGATGCCGGAGACCAAGATCACCGCCAGCAGGGCGTTCTTCATGAAGGCGAAGCCAAGCCATTCGAAAGGCAACAGGCCGGCCAGCCAGTACCACCAGTTCATGGGCCGGCCTCCAGCTCGCAGTGCAGGCACCGCCCGGCCGAAGCCGATGATAATTCCGGAGTCAGGGCCAGGTCGGGGGAGACGGGGAAGGCCCGGCGGACCTGGGGATCGGCCAGCACCCTGGCGGGAGGGCCGTCGGCGATGACCGTGCGATTGAGGAAGACAATCCGGTCGGCGAACCGGGCCACCGCCCCCAGGTCGTGGGATACCAGGATAATCGACAGGTGGTAGTCCCGGCGAAGCTGGGAAACCATCCGGTAGAATATCTCGATGCCGGCCAGGTCTACCCCCGACACCGGTTCGTCCAGCAGCAGCAGGTTGGGCACCGGGGTAATGGCCAGAGCCAGCAGCACCCGCTGGAGCTCGCCACCGGACAGCCGTCCCAGCCTGCGGTCCAAAAGGTGCCCGACCTCCACCCGATCCAGCAGCCCCCGGATCTGCTCCGACCGCTTCCGGCCGATGCCCAGCCACACCGGCCACCGGCCGGCCGCCCCGGCGAACAGGTCCCTGACGGTGGTCGGAGCGGTGGCATCGAACTCCAGCTTCTGGGGCACGTAACCCAGCAGAGGCCGGTCGGGCCTACTTCCGGCGGAATCCAGGAAGTGGACATGGCCGGTGTGGGGCAGGTCGCCCAGAATGGCCTTGAGCAGGGTGGTCTTGCCGGCTCCGTTGGGACCGATCACCGCGGTCAGCTGGCCGCAGTGGACGTGCAGGTTGACGTCCTCCAGTATCCGATGCTGACCCAGGGTGACCCCCAGCCTGACCAGCTTGGTGCAGCAGAAGCCGCAGGCCCCTCCGGATGCCAGGCCGGACTCAGCGGACATAATGCCCTCCCTTGTCCGGCCGGGAGCAACGGGAACACCGTCCGGTCAGCGACATCTGCCAGTCCAGCACCGTGAACCTGCGGCCCAGATGTTTCTTGACCGCCCCCAGCACCCGCTTCTCGTCGACGTTGCCGATCTCCCGGACCCGGCCGCAGCTGTTGCACACCAAATGGATGCCGGGCGAGGCCGCCAGCTCGTAATGGGCGTGGTTCTCCTGCAGGAAGTTGCGCTTGACCAGCCCGGCGGAGGTCAGCGACTGCAGGGAACGGTAGACGGTGGACAGGTGGAGGACGATTCCCCGGGACCGGAGTGATTCCAGCACTTCCTCGGCCCGTAAATGCTTGCCTCTGGCCCCTCCCAGTATCCCCAGGATGCTCCGTTGGGCCTTGCTTAAGCCATTGCTTGGTTTTCTCATCAATATTGCGAATAATTCGCATTAATTATAATGCCGCCCGGCCGATTTGTCAAGCCAGAAAGGGCCATTTTCATTTGACAACCCAAACCTTTTACGGTATCATTACCGTTGGTTCGGCCAAATAATGCTTATCCTGGAAAGGTAATTTATCATGGGAAAACTGCAAAAGACTATCATCAACCAGATTGGTTTCTCCGGGGTGGGGGTCCACACGGGCAATGTCACTAATATTACCTTCAAACCTGCCCCGCCCAATAGCGGAATCAGATTCATCCGCACCGACTTGCCCGGCTCCCCGGAGATCCCGGCCCTGATCGATTACGTGGTGGAGACCGCTCGGGGGACCACCCTGGGCCGGGAGGTTGACGGCCAGATGGTCAAGGCCCACACCGTGGAACACGTGCTGGCGGCAGCCTCGGCCCTGGAGATCGACAACCTCCGGGTGGAGATGGACAACAACGAGCCGCCTATTGGGGACGGCTCATCTCGGCCCTTTCTGGACATTCTGAGGCAGGCCGGCACGGTGGAGCAGGATGCTTCGCGAAAATATTTCGACCTGCCCCGGGTGGTCTCGGTGGCAGACCAGGGGGTCCAGCTGGTGGCCAGCCCCGGGCCGGAGCTGAGGATTAGTTTCACCATCGACTTCGACCATCCCCTGCTACGCAGTCAGTTCGCCTCCTTTGCCATCGGCGGCGAGGCCTTCGACCGGGAGCTGGCCGACGCCCGCACCTTCTGCCTGGCCCGGGACGTCGAACAGCTGCGGGCCCAGGGCCTGATCAAGGGGGGCAGTCTGGATTCGGCGGTGGTGATCGGAGAGCAGGGTATCGAGAACAAGGAGCCGCTGCGCTATCCCGACGAATTCGTCCGGCACAAGATCCTGGACCTGATGGGCGACCTGGCCCTGCTGGGCATGCCGCTGCGGGCCCACGTCATCTCCATCAAGTCCGGCCACCGCTCCAATGTCAAGCTGGTGAGGGAGATCAGGAAACTGTACGAGGATATCGAGCGGCAGAAGCAGGGCCCGGTGTTCGACATAAACGCCATTGCCGGCATCCTGCCCCATCGTTATCCCTTCCTGCTGGTCGACCGGATCCTGGAGCTGGAGAAGGGCCGGGTGGTCGGCCTGAAGAACGTAACGGTAAACGAGCCTTTCTTCCAGGGGCACTTTCCGGGACGCCCGGTGATGCCCGGGGTGCTGATCATCGAGGCCCTGGCCCAGGCCGGAGGGTTCATGCTGCTTCATGACATCGAAAACCCGGAGGCCAAGCTGCTGTTCTTCGCGGCCATAGACAATGTCCGCTTCCGGAAGCCGGTGGTGCCGGGGGATCAGCTGAGGTTCGAGCTGAAGATGGTGTCCTTCAAGCGGGGCATCTGCAAGATGGAGGGCCAGGCCCTGGTGGACGGCCAGGTGGTGTGCCAGGCCGAACTGACCGCGGCCATGGTTGACCGATAAATATTCGGCGAAAAAAACTGAAAGGGCGAAATTATAAATGCCTAATCAAATCCACCCCACCGCCATCATCGACCCCTCGGCCCAGCTGGGCGATAATGTTATTGTAGGCCCCCACTCGTTAATCGGGCCGGAGTGCGCCATCGGAGACAACTGCCAGATAGGCTCCTCGGTGGCCATTCACCGCTGGGTCGAGCTGGGCGACAATTGCCGGGTGTGGCATGGCGCTTCGCTGGGCGGCGATCCCCAGGATCTCAAGTTCAAGGGAGGGAAGACCAGAGTGGTCATCGGCCGAAACACTGTCATCCGGGAGTATGCCACGGTCAACCTCTCCACCGAAGAGGGGGACGTTACCCGGGTGGGCGAGAACTCTTTCCTGATGGCCTACTGCCATGTGGCCCACGAGTGCCGGGTGGGCAACGGGGTGATCATGGCCAACTCGGCCACTCTGGCCGGCCACGTGACGGTGGAGGATTTCGCCATCATCGGAGGGCTGACGCCGGTGCACCAGTTCTCCCGGGTGGGATGCTACTGTATGATCGGCGGTTCCTCGGCGGTGCAGAAGGATGTCCTGCCCTACACCAAGGCCTTCGGCAACCCCTTGGGGATGTACGGCCTAAACTCGGTCGGCCTGACACGAAGGGGGTTCAGCGAGGAGCAGAAGGCCATCATCGAGAAGGCCTATCGGCTGATATTCCGCTCCGGGCTGAATACCAGCCAGGCGGTGTCCCGGATCAGGGACAGCCTGCCGCTGACCCCTGAGATCCGGCATATTCTGGAGTTCATCGAAGGCTCGGCCCGGGGCATAACCAAGTGAGGATAGGCCGCAGAAACCCCCTATCAGCGATGATACGGGGTTTCGTTCGTTTTGGGAATACGGGCGCATTTTGCCCTTGATATCGGCCGGGTTTTCAGTTAAGATAGATTTGGCAAGGAGGAGAAAATGAAGACCAAACTGGACATCGCCCGCAACTGGCTGCCCCGCTATACCGGAATGGAGATCGACCGGTTCGGGGACTACATACTGCTCACCAACTTCGATGACTACATCGGGAACTTCTGCCGCCGGTTCGGCTGCGACCTGTCGGGGGAAGGTCGACCCATGCAGGCGGCCACCAATTCTGCCGGGCTGTCGATGATCAACTTCGGGATGGGCAGCCCCAATGTGGCCACCATTATGGATCTGCTGGCCGCCCGGCGCCCCAAGGGGGTGCTGTTCCTGGGCAAATGCGGCGGACTTAAAAAATCCACCGACCTGGGCTACTTCATCCTGCCCATCGGGGCCATCAGGGGCGAGGGCACCAGCAACGACTACCTGCCGCCGGAGGTGCCGGCCCTGCCCTCCTTCAAGCTGCACAAGTTCGTCTCCGACAAGATAAAGGAACATAAGCTGGACTACCGCACCGGGGTGGTCTACACCACCAACCGCCGGGTATGGGAGTGGGACTCCGGCTTCCGGGCCTATCTGCGGAAGTCGACCGCCATCGCCATCGATATGGAGACCGCCACCCTGTTCGTGGTGGGCCACGCCAACCAGATCGCCCGGGGGGCCCTGCTGTTGGTGTCCGACGTTCCGATGATGCCCCACGGCATCAAGACCGCCCAGAGCGACCGGGAGGTAACTAAAAAGTTCAGCCAGCTGCACCTGGAGATCGGCATCCAAAGCATGACCGATATCGGACAGAAAGGCGAGAAGATCAAGCACTTCCAGTACTAGCTTTTCCGGCATACAGTATGCAGTATACTGTAGTTAAAGGAGATGATATGAGGAAGTTTGTCTGTGCCATAATTTCGTTATTCTTCACTGCCGGCATTGCCCTGGCCTCTCAGGTAATGATCGTCCGGGTGGAGGACGCCATCAGCCCGGCCTCGGCCCGCTACATGGTCCAGTCCATAGAACGGGCCCAGCGGGAGGGGGCGGAATGCCTGGTCATCGAGCTGGACACCCCGGGCGGGCTGGACCAGTCCATGCGGCAGGTGATCAAGGCCATTATGGCCTCCGATGTTCCGGTGGTGGTCTACGTGGGGCCGGCCGGCTCGCGGGCGGCCTCGGCCGGGGCCTTCATCACTTTATCGGCCCACCTGGCAGCCATGGCCCCGGGCACCAGCATCGGGGCGGCCCATCCGGTGGCGGTGGGCACCGGCCAGATGGACAGCACCATGTCCGGCAAGGTGACCAACGATGCCGCGGCCTACATCCGATCCATCGCCGAGAAGCGGGGACGCAACATCGCCTGGGCCGACTCGGCGGTCCGGAGCAGCGTGTCGCTGTCCGAGACCGAGGCTCTTCAGCGGCGGGTGATCGACCTGGTGGCGCCTGATATCGAGTCCCTGCTGGACTCCCTGGACGGCCGCCAGCTGGAGGCCGGCGGCCGGTTGGTCGCGCTGTCCACCAGGGGGGCGGAGAGGGTCCGGGCCGAAATGAACTGGCGGGATAAAATCCTGTCGCTGATCTCCAACCCCAACATCGCCTACATCCTGTTCATGGCCGGCCTGCTGGGGCTGTATTTCGAGTTCTCCAACCCCGGGGCCATCTTTCCCGGGGTGGTGGGGGCCATTTCCCTGATATTGGCCTTCTTCTCCTTCCAGGCCCTGCCGGTCAACTACGCCGGGGTGCTACTGATCATCCTGGCCATAGTCCTGTTCATCTTGGACGTCAAGATAGCCTCGCACGGAATACTGAGTATAGGAGGTATAGTCGCCATGTTCTTGGGATCGGTGATGCTCTTTCAGACTCCGGAGCCGGCCCTGCGGGTGTCCCTGCAGGTGATCATCCCGGTGGTGCTGGTGACCGCCGCCTTCTTCATCATCGGGGTCTGGCTGTCCATCCGGACCCTGCGGACCAGGCC
>CALGNM010000013.1 GCA_937958665.1 uncultured bacterium
ACCACCGAGATCTACACTCTTTCCCTACACGACGCTCTTCCGATCTAAGTGGCAGGAACTCATCCAAAGATTTCCCAACAGTCCGGAGGCCAAGCTGGCCCAAGACCGCATCCGGGAACAGCCATAACCCACAGCCAGGGAGAGTAACCGTATGCCCAAGCCCAAAACCACCCAACCCCGATCCAGGTCCGGGGAGCGAAGAAAGCCGCTGACCGAGAAGGAATTCCGCAGCCTGATCGAGACCGGGAAGGCCTCGGAGAAGGATCGCCGGGCTTGGGAGGAACGGAGAAAGAAATGAGTCTGTTCAGAAATCCCCTCAAGCCAAAACCCGAGAAGTCCGGCCATGCCATAACCCTTCAGCAGGGGGTGGCGGCCAACGCCCTATCCATCCAGGCCATCATCAACGTGCTGGTGGACAAGAAGCTCTGCACCCGACAGGAGCTGCTGGATGAGCTTAAAAGGATCTCGGGGCAGGACCAGCAGCATGTCCGCCCCCGGCAGTAAAACCAGGATCTTCGAGGCCGCTGACCGACTGGCCCGCCAGGGGAGGCGCCGGGAGGCCATAGCCGCCTTTCGGGACATTCTGGCCGACCGCTCCCTGCTCAAACGCGATCCCCTGGCCTGCGAATTGGCTCACTGGGGTCTGGCGGAGTTGCTGATAATGGAGCGCGACAGCTTGGAGGCCGAAAAGCATCTGTTGATTGCCATCGAACTCAATCCCAGCGAAGCCAATTATTACCAACAGCTAGGCTCACTCTACTGCTACCTGGACCGTTTCGAGGAGGCTGCCCAGCAGTTTAACAAATCCCTGGCCCTGCGGCCCGATCATCCTCCCACCCTGCACCTGCTGGGCTGGGCAGTTTTCATGGCCGGAGACCTGCCGAATGGACGAAAGATAATGGAGCAGGCCCTGGGGCTTGATGACTGCGATGCCAGCATTCTCAACGACTTGGCGGTTTGTTTGGTGGAGCTCAAGCAGTATGACAAGGCACTCAAGTATCTTGAACGGGCTCAAGAGCTGGATCCCAAAAACCAGCTATTGTCATCTTATCGCCAAATGATTATAGAAAAAAGAACCTCCCAATAGGGAGGTTCTTTTTCTATCACAGGCCTGAGGACTGGTATTTTACCATTGTTACATCAAGCTTCACGCTGACAGTTTTTCCAAAGGCCGGTAAGGTCTGGGCTGGATGACAAAACGTAGTCAGTCCAGCCTCTTTCTGAACATCAGCGCAGAGAACCAGAAGGTCATCATCCCGAACACCGCCAAAAACAGCAACTGGGGCCACCAGGCGGCCGGGCCGGTCCCTTTGAGGAAGATGCTGCGCACTATCTCCAAAAAATACCTCAGCGGGACCAGGTAGGTGAAATACTGCATGAACTGGGGCATGGAGCTGATGGGGAACATGAACCCGGACAACAGCATGTTGGTGGCCATGAAGAACTGGTTGATCATCATGGCCTGGGACTGGGTGTGGGAGACGGTAGATACCAGCATCCCTATCCCCAGCACGGTGAAAATAAATATCATGGAGGCCCCGAACAAATGGAACAGGCTGCCCTTGAGCATCACTCCGAACCACAGGGTGCCCAATAGCATCACCAGCGCCACGTCAATCAGAGCCATAAGTGCGAAGGGCAGGGTCTTGCCAGCGATCAGCTCCCAGACGGTCAGCGGGCTGACGATAACCTGCTCCATGGTGCCCTGCTCCTTTTCCCGGACAATGCCGAGGGCGGTCAGCATCGAGGTCAACTGGAACAGCACCATGCAGATCAGCCCCGGAATCATATAGTAAACGCTCTTAAGCTCGGGGTTGAACCAGACACGGGTCCGGGTGTCGACGGGCATTTCCAGGCCGCCGGTGGCTCCCAATCCGGAAAGCTGCCGGCGAATTATGCGGAATGACTCATTGGCCAAAACCTTCTGCAGGTAGCTTTGGGCGATGCTGGCCTCGCTGGAGTTGCTGCCATCGATCATGATCTGGACGTTTCCGGTACGCCCGGCGGTCACGTCGGCCGAGAGCCCGGAGCTAAAGACCACCGCCAGTTTAGCCCGGCCTTGGTCCAGGCACTGATCAATCTCTTTCAGGTCGGTGGTCTCGGCCGTCTTGGTGAAATACCCAGTGTTGGTCAGCCGGGCCGCCAGCTCCCGGGAATAGGCGCTACGGTCCAGGTCGCACACCAGCAGGCTGATGTTCTTGACGTCAGTGGTGGTGACGTAGCCGAACAGCAGGGTCTGGACCACCGGAATGATCAGAATCATCCTTAGGGTCATGGGATTGCGGAAGATCTGGATAAACTCCTTGCGAACCAGGGATTGTAATCGTTGTTTGTTCATGTTTTATCACCGGTCATTGCCAGCCCTGCATCTTGCCGTTCAGACAACACAATCTAAAAGTAATCTGTAAGACTGTTTTTTTGTTGACCTCACCTTCATCCCTCCCCGATGAGGGGGGCTGGGTGGGTTTAAAAAATCAGTCCAGGCTTTTCCTGAACCTCAGTGCGCTGAACACCAGTATCCCCACCCCGAAGACGATCAGCGGCAGGGCCTGCCGCCACAGCACCAGCGGCCCGATGCCTTTCAGGTAGATGCCCCGGATGATCACCAGAAAATAGCGGGTGGGCACCAGGTAGGTCAGGGGCTTGATCCACCCCGGCATGCTTTCGATGGGGAAGGCGAAACCCGAGAGCAGTATCCCCGGCAGCAGGGATATCATCACCGCAGCGAACATAGCCTCCTGCAGTTTGCTGGTAAGGTTGGAGATCAACACCCCCAACCCCAGCACGCTGAACATGTAGACCACGCAGGATACGGATAAGGCCGCTAGGCTTCCCTTGATGGGCACGTTGAACATCAGATAGCCCATCACCACGATGATGGTGATGGCTAACAGCGACAGGATCAGGTAGGGCAGGATCTTGCCCAGCATCAGTTCGAACCGGGTTAGAGGCGACGAGATTAGCATCTCGATGGTTCCCCGTTCTTTCTCCTCCACGATGGTGAAGGCCGTCAGCAACGCACCCAGCATGATCATGATAACCCCGATGATCCCCGGCACCACGAAATTGGCGCTCCTGAGTTCCGGGTTGTACCACACCCGGGGCTGGATATTCAACGGCTGGAGGTTGATGCCGGCCGGCAGCTTGGTCTGACCATTATGCAGGAGTTTCTGGGAATAATCTTGTCCAAACGCGCTCAAGTACCCCATGGCGATGTTGGCGGTATTGGCGTCCGAGCCATCTATCACCACCTGCACCGGCACGGTCTGTCCCCTCGTCAGCCGGCGGGAAGCCCCGGGCCAGAATACCAAACCCAGACGGGCCTGGCCCCTTTCCAGCTTCTGTTCCAGCTCGGCGTAGCTCATCACGTGGCCTTTATAGGTGAAGGCCTCGTTCTTGATCAGGCTTTGGGCGTATTCCCGGGTGAAGGCCGAACGGTCGTAGTCCAGGATGACCAGCGGCAGGTTCTTGACGTCGAAGCGGATGCCGAAGCCGTACAAAAGCATCATCATCACCGGGAAGGCCAGGGTCAGGAACAGGGTCCTCTTGTCCCGGCGGATGTGCAGCATTTCCTTGCGGAAAACGCCGTAAAGCCTGCGGTTAATCAATACCATGCGTTTCCCTCTCCATCTGATCCCTCACCGTAGTGGAGAGTAAAGGCTCTGGCGGACGGTCTATCAGCGCCACGAACACGTCCTCCAGCGAGGGCCTGATCTGGCACAGGCTGTATTTTTGATCACCCAACAGAGTCTGGATCTTTGGGCCTAATTCGACACCCTTTTCGCATGAGATATGCAGGGCGTTGCCGAACGGCGCCACCTGGCAGGCTTCCTTGACCGAAGAGATCCTGTCCATCATCTCTAGCGGCGGCGGACCGTAGATCTGGTAAAGTTTGTTGCGGTAGGCCTGTTTCAGTTTTTCCGGCGAATCCAGGGCCACGATCTTCCCGTTGTAGATGAAGGCCAGCCGGCTGGCGTACTCGGCCTCATCCATGTAGTGGGTGGTAACGAAGATGGTCATGCCACCCGAGGCCAGTTTTTGGATGATATTCCAGAAGCTGCGGCGGGCGGCCGGATCCACCCCGGCGGTGGGCTCGTCCAGAAATAGGACCTTGGGGCCGTGGGAGACGGCGCAGGCCAGGGCCAGCCGCTGCCGGAATCCGCCCGGCAGCTCACCGGCGATCCTATCCTCCAGACCAAAAAGGCCCAATGAGCCGAATATCTTCTGTCTTAGTTCGCCGATCTCCTCGGAAATTATTCCATAGATCCCGGAAAAGAAGGTGAAGTTCTCTTCTGCCGAGAGTTCGGGATAGAGCGAGAATTTCTGAGACATGTAGCCAATGCTCTGCTTCACCAGTTCCGGGCTGGCGCTGATGTCATGCCCGGCCACCGTGGCCCGGCCATGGCTGGGGTGGATAATGCCACACAGCATGCGGATGGTGGTTGACTTGCCCGAGCCGTTGGGACCTAAAAATCCGAATATCTCCCCCGGCGCTACTGAGAAAGAGACCCGGTCAACCGCGGTGAAATCACCGAAGCGCTTGGTGAGGTTATCTACTTCTATGGTATACATGCCAACTCTTTTAATACTACTCTCATCTTTACCACATTACTACACAAAAGAAAGAAACACATCCTCTATGCTGGGCTCTATTTGTTTTTGGGATATTACTTTGATCTTGTTCAGTTTCAGCAACTCAGTGATCTCTGCCAGATCTCGTTCCGGATGTTCCGAGTGAACGTGGAGGTGCCCCCCGAACAACCCGGCATTTCTGACAATCCCGGCACCGACCAGTAGTTCGTATCCATTCTGCAGTTGATCGAGCTCTAGTTCGTAGACCCTGAAGCCCACTTGCTTTTTTATTATTTCCGGCTTGTCACACAGCAATACCTGCCCTTTGTTGAGAAAGGCCACCCGGCTGCAGCGCTCAGCCTCGTCCATGTAGGGCGTGGCAAGCACAATGGTCACCCCCTTCTTCCAGATCTCGTACAGCAGTTTCCACAGTTCCCGCCGGGAGATAGGATCCACCCCAGTAGTGGGTTCGTCCAATAAGAGGAGCTTGGGGGTGTGGATCAGGGCGCAGGATAAGGCCAGCTTCTGTTTCATCCCTCCGGAAAGCCGCCCCGAAAGTCGGTCACGAAAAGGCCCCAGTCGGGAGAAGTTCATCAGCTCGGCTATTCGGTCGTCCTTCTCTTGGCCTTTGACCTGATAGAGGTCGGCAAAAAAGTCCAGGTTTTCAGCTACGGTCAGTTCCGGATACAACACGAAATTCTGGGACATGTAGCCGGTATGGCCACGGGCTTCTTCGGGATTCCTGACCGTGTCCTGCCCAAAGATATAGGCCGAACCGGAGGAAGGCCTCAGCAGCGCTGCCAGCAGCTTGATGATGGTTGTCTTGCCCGCCCCGTCCGGACCCACCAGCCCGAAGATCTCTCCCGGGGCTATGGACAGGTCCAGCGGCTTCAGGGCCGCAGTCCCCTTGTAGCTCTTGGTCAAATTTATTGTTTCAACTGCCTGCATTTCTTTAACTAAGCCTCACTCCGAACGCCCTGTTAACCAATAGAAAGACAAAGTATTTTTGGTGGAGGTTCGGAGAATAGTCACTCCAAATCTATCACTACATCGGCCGGCATGCCTGGTTTAAGCTCGCCTTTCGGATTCGAAAGGCTGATCTTGACCGCGAACACCAGCTTGGTCCGCTCCTCCTTGGTCTGAATGTCCTTGGGGGTGAACTCCGCCTGCCCGGCGATGGTGGACAGCGTTCCCTCGTATTCTTTGCCGGGATATGAATCTACCGTGACCTTGGCCTTCTGCCCCAATTTGACCCGGCCGTATTCCTTCTCCGGCAGATAGATCTTGAGGTAGACCCTGGCGATGTCACCCAGCTTGCAGATCGGAGTGCCTGGCATGGCCAGCTCCCCGGCCTCAATGTTCTTCTCCAGCATCACCCCGCTGATTGGCGCCTCGATGTAGGAGTTGGCCACCTGGACCCGGGCCAGTGACAGCGAAGCCTGGGCTTGGGCCAGCATCCCAGATCGGAAGAGCGTCGTGTAGGGAAAGAGTGTAGATCTCGGTG
>CALGNM010000014.1 GCA_937958665.1 uncultured bacterium
CTTTTAGACTCATAGACCAATGATATCATTGGTCCAAACCGTTTACAATCACCTTATTTTAAAAGAGCACACTCATGCACGTAACCCAGCATCTGGAACAAAGAAAAAAGACCCTGGTATCACTGGAGATCACCCCACCCGAAAAGGGCCACAGCATCCAGGTGATCTATGATGCCATTGACCTTCTGATGCCATTCCGCCCCTCTTTTATAAACGTCACCTATCATCAGCAGAGAATCGTCTTTGAGGAGGTGGACGGCCGGATAGTCAAGGTGCCCAAACGCAAGAAACCTGGAACGGTCGGCATCTGCGCCGCCCTGGCCAACCGCTATAGGGTGGAGACTGTCCCCCACCTGATCTGCGGGGGCTTCAGCCGCTACGAGACAGAGGACGCACTGATCGACCTGCAGTACTTGGGCTTCCAGAACCTATTCGTGATCCGGGGCGATCCCCCACCCGATTACAAGGGATTTATACCCGAGATGGACGGCCACCAACACGCCTGGCAGCTAGTGGAACAGATATCGCAGTTGAACCAGGGCCAGTATCTGGAGAAATTGGACGACGCCATTCCAACCAATTTCTGTGTTGGAGTGGCCGGTTATCCCGAAAAGCATTACGAGGCCCCCAACCTGACCGAGGATATCAAGAACCTTAAAACCAAGGTGGACAAGGGCGCTTCGTATATATTGACCCAGATGGTCTTTTCGGCCGTTCTCTTCGAATCGTTCGTAAAAAAGGCCCGAGAAGCGGGCATAATCGTACCCATCATACCCGGAATCAAGGTCATCGTCAACCGGGACCAGCTTACCAGCATACCCCGTGACTTCTATGTCTCTTTGCCGGAAGCTTTGGTAAACGATATCAAAAATCAAAAGGACAAAGCGGCAACCCGTCAGGCTGGAATAGATTTCACTGCCGGTCTGTGCAAGGATCTGATAGATCTTGGCGCCCCCTGCCTGCATTTTTACACCCTGGGCAAAACGGCCGCCACCGCCGAGGTTATGAAAAAACTTCAGAAGGGAGGCCTGATATGAGCGGCCGGCCATCAATTCTGGAACAGGCCCGACAACGGATCCTGATCTTGGATGGGGCCATGGGCACCTACCTCCGGGAGTTAGGCCTGACCGATGAGGATTACGGCCGGCACTCAGGATGCAATGAATTCCTATCGATTTCAAAACCCGGCTTGGTCTCCCGGGTCCACGAAGATTACCTCTCGGCTGGAGCTGATATAATTGAGACCAACAGCTTCGGCGGCGCTCCCCATATTTTGGCGGAGCATGGCCTGGCCGAGAAAGCCGCGGACTTGAACCGGGCCGCCGCCGCCTTGGCCCGCCAGGCGGCCGACAAATATTCCAGCCACTCACATCCCAGGTTCGTAGCCGGATCTATCGGACCCGGGTCTAAAATCCCAAGTCTGGGGCATATCAGCTTCGACGAACTAAAAGCAAGCTATGCGGCCCAGTCCCAAGCCCTTCTGGCGGGCGGAGTGGACTGTTTCCTGGTGGAGACCTGCCAGGACCTGCTGCAGGCCAAGGCTGCTGTCTCGGCCATCCTGGATATGCCCAGCCGGGAGGGCAGGCCGATCTTGGTGCAATTCACAATCGACCAGAGTGGCCGCACCCTTACCGGCAGCGACATCTCCGCCCTTCTGGCATCGATGGAGGCCTGGGAGATAGACGGCATAGGTCTGAACTGCAGTCTGGGACCCGAGGGATTGGCTGAGGCGGTATATTACCTGGGCCACAACTCCTCCAAACTTCTCTCCCTGCTCCCCAATGCCGGTCTGCCCAAGATGAAAAACGGCCACTTGTATTATGATCTGAAACCGGAACAATTCTCTGCCAGCATGGAGGACTTCGCCAGTAATCCGGGTCTGAACTTTGCCGGCGGCTGCTGCGGTACTGGGCCCGAGCATATTAAGCTACTGGCTCATAAACTGAAAAACATCCGGCCACGCCACCCGGCGGCTCGGATCGCCAGAGTATCGTCCCTTTATCAATCCCAGGATATTTCGGTATCCCCCAAGCCGCTGTTGATAGGCGAGCGGAGCAATGCCTCCGGTAGCAAGGCTTTCAGGGATCTGCTGGAAAAAAATGATTTTCATGGCCTGGCGGACATGGCCGGCTCTCAGGAAAAAGAAGGGGCTCACGCCATCGATCTTTCACTGGCCCGGCCCGGACGGGACCAAGCCGCCGACTATCGTCAACTCTGCCGGCTGCTAAATACCAAGAGCCGCCTGCCGTTCATGATCGACTCAACCGATCCCGAAGCTATCGAAGCAGCCCTGAAGGAGCTTCCCGGCCGATCCATAATCAACTCCATCAATCTGGAGGACGGCGGCCAGAAGGCGCAGATGATTCTGCCGCTTTGTCGCAAATACGGAGCAGCCCTGGTCTGCCTGACCATAGACGAGGAGGGCCTGGCCCGGACGGCGAAACGCAAGGTTGAGATAGCTGGCAGATTGGCTGCCTTGGCAGCGGCTCAAGGCCTGGCTCCTCAGGACATATTTTTCGATACCCTGACCTTCACCCTGGGTAGCGGGGACCGCTCTTTGAACCGAGCCGGTCTGGAATCGCTGAAGGCCATCGCCCGGCTGAAGAAACTGTTCCCGGCTTCCTTTACGATTCTAGGTGTCAGCAACATCTCCTATGGCCTGCCTTCGGAGGCCCGCCGGGCGTTGAATTCGGTTTTCCTTCATAGGGCTGTCGAGGCCGGCCTGGATGCCGCCATCATTCACCCGGGAAAGATCATCCCCTTGAACCAGATCCCGTCAAGAATAGTCAGGATATGCAACGACCTGATATTTGACCACAGGCTACGAAATCCGGCCCCGCTAGAGGCCCTGCTTGAATACTACTCCTCCAGCAAACCCGAAAGGAAGATGTCCCGCCCCCGGCGGAGGGCTCTGCCCCCCGGCGAGCTTTTACACCAGAGGATACTCCGGGGAGAGGTTCTGGGAGTAGCTGAAGCGATAGCTATCTTACTGAAGGAGCAGGATGCCGGAACAATTATCGACCGCATACTTCTTCCGGCCATGGACCGGGTGGGGATACTGTTCGGGCGTGGCGAGATGCAGCTGCCCTTCGTGCTGCGATCGGCTGAGGTAATGCAGATGGCGGTGGAGCTGCTTAAGCCCCACCTAAAGGGACAGAGGGCATCCAGCTCGGGAACTATAATAATCGCCACGGTGAGAGGCGACATCCACGACATCGGTAAAAATCTGGCCGGGCTGATATTGGAGGCCAATGGTTTTCGGGTAGTGGACCTGGGAGTTAGGCAGTCAGCCGAGGACATCATGCTGGCTATCCGCAAACACCGGCCCATGGCGGTAGGGCTTTCCGGACTGCTGGTGGAATCAGTCCGGGCCATGTCGGAATACCTGGTGCTATTCGAAAAGTCCGGCATCAGCCTGCCAGTAATCTGCGGCGGAGCCGCCCTGAACCGATCCTTTGTGGCCAAGGAGCTTCAGCCGAAATACAGCGGCCCGGTTTTCTACGCCCGGGATGCCATGGAAGGACTAGGCATCGTGCAATCCCTGGCTGCTAAGCCACCTGCGGCCAATAATTCAGCTCATTCTTTCCGGCCTATGAAAACCAGTCCAGAGGTCTTCAGAAAGGTTCCCTTGGACCAACTGTTGAAACTGCTGGACCGGAAGGCCCTGTTTGAAAGACGATGGCTGATGGTTTCTCCCGGAGCCACCGGCGCTAAGAAACGTCAGCAGGTTGGGGAGTCCCAGAAATGCTTGGACCTGCTCTGGAAACGCTGCCTGAAGGAAGGCCTCTTCGAGCCTCTGTCCGTAGCGGCCATATTTGTAGCCAACTGGGATGGACGACACCTCAGACTTAAGAGCCCGGATGGGCGGCTGGTCAAGCTGGAGCTTTCAGGTAATTTAGCGGGACGTTACTTCAGGTCGGGAAATGGCTCTCCCTTCAATATCGGCCTGCAGGCGGTCACCCTGGGAGGGAGGATCGGCAAAGAATCAGCCCGACTGAAGAGACACAACAGGATACACGACCAATTCATGCTGTACGGACTCTCGGCTGAACTCACCGAGGCCTTGGCCAAATGGACCGAACTTCAGATTAGAAAGCACTTGTCGGACGGAAGGACCAGACGGATAAGTCCGGGCTACCCGGTCTGGCCATCCCTTATGGAGCAACGGAAATTATTTCTCCTCCTGAAGCCGGAAAGAATCGGTATCCGCCTTACCAGGTCCTGTCAGATGGTCCCGGAGTTTTCCACCAGCGCCATGGTGATAAAATAGCTTGCATTCGTTCCGGGATGGCGTTAAAATACAGTCAAACATTCGAAAGGGATCATATGGTTAAAAAAATATCATCCGAACAGGCCATAGCAGCCATCAATAAGGCCATCAAAGGCGAGAAGACCGGCCTGGAGAGCTACCTCAAGTTCGCCCGCAGCACCAAATCTCAATCAGGCAAGGACATGTTCATCCGCCTGGCCCAGGATGAATTCGGGCACATGGAGCTTCTGGAAAAGGAACGCAACCGACTACAGCAGGGTAAAAAATGGGTGAGTGTCGAAATAGCCACATCCGACATAGAAGAGGTGGTGCCAAAGCTATCGTCACAGCAGGCCAAGATCAAAGCCGAACAAGGAACCTCGGACGACCTGACCGCCCTGAACATCGCGCTCGATCTGGAACGCAAAGCGGCCGATTTCTACATGCGTCAGGGAAACAAGGAGACCGACGTCACAGCCAAAGGCATTTATTTCCGCCTGGCGGTAATGGAGGAAGCCCATTATAATTTGATCCAGGCGGAGATCGACAGCATCAGCGATATCGGATTCTGGTTCGGCGTCAGGGAATTCACCTTGGAAGCCAATTGAATTAATGGAGACGACTATGAACAAGGCCCTGGAAATGTTGAAACTGGCCATCATGTCCGAGCAGGATGGTTATCATCACTATCTGACCGCTTCGGCCATCACCACCGATAAAAAAGCCCAGCAAGTGTTCAAAGCCTTGGCCAAAGATGAAGAACTACATCGCCAGACACTTCTGAACGGGCTTGAAGCTTACCGCCAGAATAAGAAATGGGACGCCGGCGAAATAAAGGAAAAACCGAAAGTATCTCCCGCTGGGAAAAGCCCGATTTTCACTGAAGAATTCGTCAAGCGAATCAAGGACAAACATTACGAAATGTCGGCCCTTTCCATCGGCATATTGTTGGAGCAGAACTCCATTGATTTTTATGGTAAAATGAAAAGCACCGCTAAAGATCAAAAATTAAAATCTCTATTGACGGTATTGGTCAATTGGGAGAAGAAACATCTGGAAGCCTTGGTAAAACAGCATAATTTATTCATGAATGCCTACTGGGAGAAAGCCCGCTTTCAACCATTTTAGCTCGATAAAAAGCCCGGATCGAAAGATCCGGGCTTTTTACATTCACGAATATTAGAACTTTACAATTTTAGCAAATGAGTCAGCCTCCAGGCTGGCCCCACCCACCAGCGCACCGTCAATGTCATCCTGGGCCATCAGCTCCGAGATATTGTCCGGCTTGACGCTGCCGCCGTATTGGATCCTGACCTTTTCGGCGTTCTCGCTTCCCCACAGCCCGGCCAACAGATCGCGAGATCGGAAGAGCACACGTCTGAACTCCAGTCACCGAATAAGATCTCGTA
>CALGNM010000015.1 GCA_937958665.1 uncultured bacterium
ATACGAGATCGTATTCGGTGACTGGAGTTCAGACGTGTGCTCTTCGATCTGCCAGACAATCGATCCGGCCGGCCAGCGGGACGGACAGGGTATCGCCAGACAAGCTTCTGGCCCAAAAGCGGTATGGCTGGCTGGCCATGACCTTTAGCTTGGCGTTCAGGACCCGGTCATTGACAATCGCCTCCACCCTGCCCTGGTCCAGCCGCAGCCCGGCCCCGGCCAGCGGCAGACTGGCCCGGGCGGTCAGCGATACCAGCGAACCCCTCAGGACCGCCAGTAAGCCTTGTTCCTCTATCGTCCGCTCCGGGAGTCCGCTGTAGGCCGGGGGCCGGACCGATATCCGGAGGTCCGAAAGCAGCAAATCGTCGTAACACTTCACGTTGAATGAAGGGCTCTGCAGGCGGCCGACCAGGATGCGGTAGGTAAGATCCTGCCCGATATTCTCAAGCTTGAATTTGAAAATCCCGTCAGCCCCCTGCAAGGGATAGCGTTTGACCCGCCCGCCGAACCTTACCTCCACCTGGCCGGACCTCTCCAAACCGGCCTCCACCGCCAACTGGCCGCCCCGGGCCACCCGGGCTGGGCCCGGCCTTATTTCCACCCTCCGCCAATCTCCGATAACCGCCCCCGGGGTCAGGTAACGCTGCCAGCTGACCGATATTTCCCCGGGCCTTATCAGCGCGGCTATGCCCAACCCCAGCAGTGCCAAGGCGGCCGACCGGCCGAACGGAAAAATATTTACCGGATAGGCCCTCTTTGGATCCATCTGGGCCAGCCTCTCGCCAACCCTTCCAGTTAACTCGCCGATCAGCTGATCAGAATAGTCCCGGCCGGTGCTTTGGCCGGAATATTGCACTACGGTGGAAAGCTCCTGCCTCAGCTCGGGATATTTCCCCTCCAGCTCGGATGCCAAACATCGGTCGTTTCCGCCTTTAGCCGACCTGATCAGGATCACCGCCGCCGCCGCCAAGCCCACCAGGGTGGCCCCCACCCCGGCCAGCCTTAAAGGAGCCGGCAAATGGAGCAGCCAGTCGGAATAGTGCCACAGGGCCAGCCAGGCGGCTGAGGCATAGCACATCCTAACCAGGGCGTTGGCCGGGCCAGACATCCGCTTTCGGCGCCGGAATCCCTTAAGCCTTGATGTTAGAGAGCTGGAATCCATCCGCTTGCGTCCAGATTCTTCATTGCTCCGCTTTCTGCAGTGCTTTCAGGGATTGGTCAAGGCCTGCCACAGGATGTTGACCCCCATCCGGATAGCCTGTTCCCGGACCTCGGGCGGGTCGTTATAGGTGGCCACCCAGCCGTCTGAGATGTTGGTGTTGAAGGTATAGTAGACCGCCAGCCGGCCCCGCAGATAGATCCCATAGCCCACCGGATTTCCCTCCTGATGCTCGTGGATCTTGGGAGGACCGGAGGGAAAGTCGTAGAAGCAATGGTATATGCCATGGGAATACGGCAGTTCCTGCAATTCGCTCCCCGGCAAAATGCGCCGCAGTTCCCGGCGGAAGGCCTGGTCCATTCCGTAATCGTCGTCGGCATAGAGGAATCCCCCTGCCTCCAGAAATTTCCTCAGCCGGACCACCTCACGCTCGGTGAACCGGATCTCCCCGTGCCCGGTGAGGAACAGAAAAGGCTGGGAGTACAGTTCATCATCGTTGGCTGACAGACTGTGCTTGGCAGAATCAGCCTCCTGCCCGGTGCGGGTGGAATATTCTTTCAGCAAGTTGGTCTCGGCTTCGGGATCGTTGTACCAGTCGCCTCCCCCGCCGTACTTGAGCCGGGCGATCCCGATCCCTCCGGCCAGGCCGGTCTGGATGAAAGTGGTGGATAACAGAAGAAACAAGGTTAAGATGTGTTTCATAGTATTATTTTACCCTCCGAACCGTGGAAATGCAAGCCGTAAAAATGCCTGCCGCTTTCACGGCAGGCCTGAAATACTGCGAATTATCTAGAACCCCCGGTGCTTCAGCATCTCAAAGCTGATCTTGCGCTGGGCCAGACCGTCGTAGGAGAACAGCACTATATCATCCATCCCCTCCTTACGCAGGGCCCTGATCTTCTCCATCAGCCCGTCCATGCTGTCCCGCCAGGCGCCCAACCCCACGTAGATCTGGCCCTGGCCCCGGTAGGCCGCGGCCTTGCGGGCCAGCTGCAGGACGGTCTCGGTCTTGGCCGAGTAGTTCATCAGCACCACAAAGTCCACCCAGCGGTGCTCCAACCAGGCCGGCCAGTCCTGGCCGAACGACAGCCGGGCCTCGTCGGGGTCGGGCTTGACCGCGGCCGAGAGCTTGACCCAGGGGTTGAATTTGTCGATGTCCATCTTCAGCTGGGCCACCAAATCGGATATCTGGTACATCCGCCACTGCTGCCAGGTCTGCCAGTATGGTTCCAGCTGCCGGGCACCGTCCAGCAGGGCCAGGGGATCCACCTGGTACTGGCTGTAAAATCCGTTGCGGCTGGAGGGGTCGTAGGCGTAATTGATGCTCCCATATCGGACGTAGTCCAGGTGAATGCCGTCCACGTCGTATTTGAAGAGGATCTCCCGCACCAGCTCCCGGATATACTCCTTGACCCCGGCACTGGCCGGCGAGAGATAGACCCCCTCCAGGTTGCCGCGCCTGATCTCTTCGGACGAATAATTCTTAAGGCTGCGGCCCCGGGCATCGGCCGCGAACCAGCTGTCATCCTGATAGTAGGCGTGGCGCGGATCGCGGGGCTTTCGCTCCGAGGACCACACGAAATAGACGTTGATCCAGGCGTGCATTTTTATGCCCCTGGCCTTGCACTCCTTGAGCATCAGGGCCAGTGGATCGAACTCCCGGCTGACACAGTCGGCGGTTGGCACCAGGCGGGATGGATAGTAGGCCTCGCCCCGGGCGTAATATTGGACGAACAGGTGGTTGACCCCGGCCCGTTGGGCCTCGGCCGCGATCTTCTTAACGTTGGCCGGGGAGGTCAGGGAGTAACGAACCACCCACAGGCCCTTGACCCGGGCCGAGGCCGGAGCCGCCAGCATCAACAGCGTCAGGCAGGCGATGGCGAATCTAGGCATGAAGAATTTGCTCATTTGGGATTAATGATACCCGAAAACGAAGAAGGGCGCAAGGTGAAAATCACCTTGCGCCGGGAAGCCGGGTATTCCCAGCGGGACCTGCAGGCCGAGACCGGCATACCCCAGCGGGTGATCGCCTACTACGAAAAGCAGACCAAGCACATACCGGCCCACCTGCTGCCCAAGATTTCTAAGGCGCTGGACTTGACCGTAGACCAATTGATGGGCCTGGATAAATTGAAGGCCGCGCCCAAGACCAAAGACAACAGGCTTTACCGACGTTTAAGCCAGCTGGAGAAGCTGCCGGCAAAGGAGCGCAAGCAAAGATCGGAAGAGCGTCGTGTAGGGAAAGAGTGTAGGTCTCGGTGGTCGCAGTA
>CALGNM010000016.1 GCA_937958665.1 uncultured bacterium
GATATCGTATTCGGTGACTGGAGTTCAGACGTGTGCTCTTCCGATCTATGATTGCGGCCGTCAGCTCCACCTCGTCATCTGTTTCGGCCGGCGAGCCAGATCTATCGACGATTGCCGGCATAAGAGTGGCCGGGGCTGCCGGCTGCTTTTCCCCGGCCGCCACCCCCACCAGGCGGATAACGCCGGCCATGGCGGCCAGGGCCAGAAAGACTATGCTTTGGGCGATCAGGCAGACCACCACCGCCCCTCCCATCCCGTTGAAATCCGACATCCCTCCCCTTTCTATTTGCTTCCGCAGGTCTCCTGCAGTTTTTTGGTCAGGGCCGGCAACACCTCGAACAGATCACCGACAATGCCGTAGCTGGCCACCTTGAAGATGGGGGCCTCGGGATCCTTGTTGACCGCGATTATGCAGTCGGAGGACTGCATTCCCACCAGATGCTGGATGGCGCCGCTGATGCCGCAGGCGATGTACAGCTTGGGGGCCACCGTTTTCCCGGTCTGCCCCACCTGATGGGAATATGGTATCCAGCCGGCATCCACCGCCGCCCGGGAGGCGCCCACCGCGCCGCCCACCGCTTTGGCCAGCTCCTCCACCAGCCTGAAGTTCTCCGGAGCCTTCATTCCCCGGCCCCCGGAGACGATTATGTCGGCCTCGGTCAGCTTGATGGCGTTGGCAGCCTCCTCCACCACCTGGGCCACCATGGTGCGCGTGGTTAACATGGATTGGCCATAGGCCTTTTTGATTATCTCCCCTTGGCGCGACTTGTCGCAGGCCGCCTCCTTCATTACCTTGTGGCGGACGGTGGCCATCTGGGGCCGATGGTTGGGGCAGATGATGGTGGCCATGATGTTCCCCCCGAAGGCCGGGCGGGTCTGGAGCAATATCCGGCGCTCCTCGTCGATGGCCAGAGCGGTACAGTCGGCGGTCAGCCCGGTGCGGGCCTTGATGGCCACCCGGGGGATCAGTGCCCGGCCGATGGTGGTGGCCCCACCCAGCACGATCTCGGGCTTGTATTCTTTGATCAGGTCGGCCATGATAGCAGCATAGGGCTCATCGCAGAACTGCTCCAGGGCCGGATCGGACACGGCGTATACCTTATCGGCCCCTCGCCACACCAGTTCCTGGCAGGCCTGGTCGATATTATGGCCCATGATCACCGCCGACAGATCCACCCCCAAGGCATCGGCCAGCTTGCGGCCCTCGCCCATCAGCTCGTAGGAGACGCTCTGCACCTGGCCGCTCTTCTGCTCGGCGAAAACCCACACCCCCTTGAAATCCGAAAGGTCGGCCTTCTCCACCTGGTCCTTGCGCAACAGGATGGCCTCAAACCCGCAGGAGGCCACGCAGGCCCCGCACAGGGTGCACTTGTCGTCATCGATGACCGCCAGGTTGTCATGCAGGCTGATGGCCCCGTAGGGGCAGGAGGAAAGGCAGGCCCCGCAGCCCACGCATTTGTCTTGGATGATCTCTATGTCGCTCATATTTCCTCTTTAGTGTATACCGTATACGGAATACTGTATACAATATTTGTTTCTTAAATTATCTGCTGTTCCTTGAGCCCGTTGACCACCTTCTCCACTGCTTCATTGATATCGCCCTGCAGGACCACCCCGCCGGAGCGCACCGGAGGCGTGAAGATCTTGACCACATTGGTGGGCGAGCCATTGAGCCCGATGTTCTTCTCGTCGGCACCTACATCGGCGGCCTTCCAGACTGTGGGCTGGAATGATTTGGCCTTCATCTTGCCTTTTAATGACGGCAAACGGGGCTCGTTGATCTCCTTGACCACGGTGAACATGGCTGGCAGGGAAGTCTCCACCACTTCGTAGCCCTCCTCGGTCATCCGCCAGACCCTGGCCCGTTTATCGTCGATCTCCTCGATCTTTTTGACGTAGGTCACCTGGGGAATGTCCAGGAACTCGGCCACCCCGGGGCCGACCTGGGCGGTATCGCCATCGATGGCCTGCTTGCCGCACAGGATGACATCGGCCCCGCCCATTTTTCGGATGCCCATGGACAGGGTATAGGAGGTGGCCCAGGTGTCGGCCCCGGCGAAGGCCCGGTCGGAGAGCAGGATGGCGTCGTCCACCCCCATGGAGACGGCCTCTTTCAGGGCCTCGGTCACCTGGGGCGGCCCCATGGAGATGACGGTGACCTTTCCGCCCAGCTTCTCCCGGAGCCTCAAGGCCTCCTCGATGGCGTACATGTCGAAGGGGTTGATGATGGAGGGCACCCCCTCCCGGATCAGGGTGTTGGTGGCCGGATCGATTCGGACGTCGGTGGTGTCCGGCACCTGTTTGATGCAAACCGCAATGTTCATAATCGTATGTTATTCCACAAGTTATGGTTATACAGGCATTGACCAACGGTAATTTTATCATAAAATCGGGGGGGTGTCAAATATAATCCAAGATGGCCCAAATGCAGTAACGGGCTGTCTTTCGACAGCCCGCACATCCCCGGAGAATAATCAATCCACCGTCGGCGTTTCCGGATGCAGGGTCAGGGCCGGGGCCACCGGCTCGATCACCCTCATCCCCTTCCATTTGCCGCCCAAAAAGCGTAAATAGAAGGCCAATCCCAGCGCCACCACGTAGGTCGAGGCGATGGTCCAGGAGACGTAGATCCCGGCCTTCATCACCACTATGGCCAGGTAACTGGGAACTGAAAGGAGCCCCAGGGACAGGGCCAGAACCATGTACATCACATATTTGGTGTCGCCAGCCCCCTTGATGGCCGAGGAGAAGATGATGTTGAACCCGTCGAACAGGGAATAAATGGCCACAAACCTCAGCAGGACCACCGCAATCCGGCTGATCTCCCCGAAGCGGGCCGGATCGGACTTGGCGGCGTAGGGCATCAGGAAAACCTCCGGCCAGAAGAAATAAAGCAGGGCCACCGCCGCCATGTAGATGAAGGTCAGATGGAAGGCCGAATAGACGGAGCGGGCCGCGGTGCCGGCATCCTCCCGGCCCAAGTACTGCCCCACCAGGACCGAGGTGGCGATGCCGAATCCGATCATCGGCATGAAGGCCAGGGTGTTGATGTTGAAGGCGATGTTGGAGGCCGCCAGGCTGTCGCTGCCCAGCCGGCCCACCAGCAGGACGAAAAAGGTGAACCCGGCCATGTCCACGAAGAACTGCACCCCGTTCGGGAAGCCGAACCTAAGCAGGGCCCAAAACCTGGCCCGGTCGAACCTCCACCCGCCCAGGGTCCGGTAGGCTCGGTTATAGCCGGGGCGGAATATCAGCAAGATCGGAAGAGCGTCGTGTAGGGAAAGAGTGTAGATCTCGGTG
>CALGNM010000017.1 GCA_937958665.1 uncultured bacterium
CCACCGAGATCTACACTCTTTCCCTACACGACGCTCTTCCGATCTCGGCCCGGGGATTCTGGTCCATGAACGACAGCATCTCTTCCAGGGCCCCGGGCTCCAGGGCGGCATCGGGGTTCAGCAGCAGGAGATATTCGCCCCGGGCTTTCTCCAGCCCCTGGTTGACCGCCCGGGCGAATCCCAAATTACTCCGGTTCTCCACCAGGACGATTTTGTTTCCATAGCCGCGCAGCAGCCCCGGGGTCCCATCCTGCGAGGCGTTGTCGACCACCAATATCTCCAAGGGGCCGCTCTTGGCCGCTAGGACCGACTCCAAACAGGCTGCTATGTCACTTTCGCTGTTCCAGGCGACTATGATGGCCGAGACCTTCATCGGGGATTCCTTTTTAGGCGGTGTTGGTCGGCGTTATAAATCAGCCCCAGGGCTTCCCCGGGCCGAGGGGCCGGGTCGGAATATATCTCCAAGCTCTTATCCGGATTATGAAAGCGCCAGCCGTGGTTGATGGTGTAAAAACTCAGGTAGGGCACCCCGTATAGGGTGGAGGGCATGTTCTCGATGTACACCCGGCCGGTGGGGGATTCTGACACCAGGCTCATCAGATCGGCATAGAACATTTCGGTCAACTGTCCCACCTGTTCCCAGCGGTGAATGCGGTTCTGCAGGGAGACGGTATAGGCCGACAGCAGTCCCAGGGCCAGGTACAGGTACAGGGGCCGCCGGGAGGCCTTCAGCCGGTCCAGGGCCGCCGCCAGGGCCGCGGCCACTCCAACCGATGGCAGGTACAAAAACCTCTCGGCGGTGCCGGAGAACGGCAGGTATACCGACAGGGCCAGTCCGGCGAACAGCAGAGCCCCCAGGACGGCCCTGCCCCCCTTTGCCAAAGTCCAGAGCAGGAGGGCCCCGGCCAGGGCCGTTGCCAGGCTTGACAATAAAAAGGCGACCGGATGGCCTGAGGGATCGGCAAGAACCTCCCGCAGCTGATGATAGAGGTCGAACCCCGAAAGCTCCAGCAGGCTCTTGACCGGGACCAGCATCTTGACCAGGTAGCCCAGGCCCCGCACCAACATGGACAGCGGGTTGAGGTCGATGTTCAGCACCATCGCCGAGGCCTGCGGCCCGGCAACGGCCGCCCACCACCACCGGGTGGCGGCGTAGCAAGCTAGTGGCACCACCATGGCCGCGGCTGTCCTGGGCCAGGATATCTTTTTCAGGGCCAGCTTTAAAAAGGCCGCCAGCGGGATGAAGCAAAGGGCGCTCTCCCGGGACAGCAGGGCCAGCCAAAACAGGGCCCAGGCCAACCACTGCAGGTTCCTCCTTCCGAAGCAGAACAGGTACAGACCGCCAGCCACCAGCAGGGCCGAAAGCAGCTCGTTCAGACAGCAGAGCCATAACAGGGCCTCGGCCCGGCCGGGCAGGGCGGCGAAGATGGCCGCCCCCAGGAAGGCCCCTCCCCGGGAGAAACCAGCCCGGGCCAGGAAGAGCATGATCAGCAGGCAGAGCAGGGAGTTGGCCGCCAGTAGCACCAGCCGGTAGACTGCGAAGTGGTCCCCCGCCGCTTGCCACAGCAGCCGGAATGATGCCAGGGGCAGGGGGCGGAAATACCCGAAGGGGGCGGGTTGGGACAGATACTGGCCCCAGGTCATGTCCTGGCCCAGCCGGGCCTTTTCTAACCAGGCGAAATCGTCGCTGATGGGACCGATGTTCAACGAGGGCAGCAGCAGGGTGAAGGAGAAGGCCGCCAGCAGGGCGGCCGGGAGCAATGGACCGGCCTGACTGCGGATACGGGGTAGGGTGTTGGGCATCAGGGGCACAGCCTGTTCAACTCCCCGGCCAAGAGCCCGGCGATGGTCCGGCGGTTGTACTGGTCGACCCTCGGCTTAAAGTCCCGGGCCCCTTTTTCCCATTGATCGAACCTCTCCCTGATTGCCTCGGCCAGCGTCTGATGGTCATCGGGCAGAATTGCCCGCCCGGCCCCGGTCTCCTCCAGCAGCCGGGCGGCCTGGCCATCGGTGGGAACACTGGCCAGGATATGCCTTCCGGCTCCTAGGTATTCGTAGATCTTGCCGGTGGCCACCGCACTCCCCTCCGAGGGGTGGATCACCAACCACAGCAGGTCGGCCCTCTGCAACAGGGCCACACTCTCCCGGTGGGGCAGGAAGCCCGGGAAATAAACCCGATCAGATCGGAAGAGCACACGTCTGAACTCCAGTCACCGAATACGATCT
>CALGNM010000018.1 GCA_937958665.1 uncultured bacterium
GATCGTATTCGGTGACTGGAGTTCAGACGTGTGCTCTTCCGATCTTCGTCATCCCCCTGCAAAGGGGGATCCACATACCCTGGATGCTCGTTTGCACGAACATGACATGATGGCCGCTATTCTATCTTATAGCCCTTCAGCTTTCGATATAATGTGGCGTAGTGGATGCCCAACTTTTTGGCCGCCTTTGACTTATTGCCGCCACATTCGTCCAGCACCCGAATTATGGTCTGCTTCTCGCTTTCCTTCAGGTTTCCCACCTTGTTGGCTTTTGGCCTGCTCTCATCTGTTGCCTGAGCTTTAATCACCTCATCGGGAAGGCTGTGGCGGCCTATCACCGCCCCATCCTCCAGTATCACCGCCCGTTCCAGAACGTTCTCCAACTCCCTGACGTTGCCCGGCCAAGGGTACTGTTGCAGAGCTTCCCTGGCCCCGGATGATATGACCTTGACCGGCAGTCCCTGCCGGCGGCAGACGTTCTCCACAATCCTCTCGGCCAATAGCATGATATCGGAACCCCGGTCCCTTAAGGGGGGAATGGTTATCTGGATCACGTTCAGACGATAGAAGAGGTCAGTGCGGAACCTATTCTGTTCCACCAGCTTGGCCAAATCCTGGTTGGTGGCCGAGATCACCCGGACATCCACTTTGATGGGACGGCTTCCCCCCACCGGGACTATCTCCCGCTCCTGCAGGACCCGCAGCAGCTTTACCTGGATGGCCGGGGAGGTCTCGGAGACCTCATCCAGGAAGAAGGTGCCGCCGTCGGCCAGCCGGAACAGCCCCTCCTTATCGCGGACCGCCCCGGTGAACGATCCCCGCAGATGGCCGAACAGCTCGGATTCCAGCAGGGTCTCGGGAATGGCGGCGCAGTTGATGCTTACGAACGGACCCCGGTTGCGGTTGCTGAGACGATGGAGCTCCCGGGCCAATAATTCCTTGCCGGTGCCCGATTCCCCGCATACCAACACGGTGCTGTCGGTGGGGGCCACCTGTCGCACCATGTTTAGTACCTCAATGAAATTGGGGGCCTGGCCGATAATCCGGCTTTCCCCCTCCGGGGGATTGGCTACAGGTCTATCTCCCATCGGGACCTCGATGTGGGCGAAGCGGGCGAAATCCTCCACCGTTTTGCGGATGTAGCCGGCCTTGCGCCGCAGGCCGGAGATAAGCCCCACCGAATCCGGATCATCATCCCGCTGCAGGCCGCCCAGACCCTTCTCGATCTCGGCCAGATAGGGGTGGATGGCCTTGAGCAGGTTCTTGGTGAGCTGCTGGGAGGTCTCCAGCTGTTCGATTTCGATCAGCCGGTTCTCCATGCTCTTGGCGGCGCTTAAATCCTGAAAGATGGCGATCAACCCCTCCGGGTTTCCCTGTCCGTCGGTGATGGCGGTGGTGCTGATGCCCACCGGAATCTCGGAATCCCTTCCCAGCCCTATCTTGACCTCCCACCGGCCGGAGCTTCCTCCTCCCCGTTCCACCTCACGGCTGAGCACCTCGGCAAAGGGCTGCAGGCCGCCGGCGGCCGCCCGGCCGATTTCCTGCCCCTCCACCAGGCGGGGATCCAGGCCCAATATCCGGGCCCCGGCCGCGTTGCAGTACATCACCTGCCCCCGGGCATTGAGGGTCAGCAGGCCGCTGCCCATCCGCTCCAAAATGTCGCCGGTGGACAGCCGGAACTCCTCCAGGGCCCGGGCGGTGTCCTCCAGCTGGCGCCCCTTGGCCTTGAGCCGCTCGGCCAGAAAGCCGGAGAAGGCCGCCACCAGATAGAAGCAGATGGCGTAGATATAGCCCCTTAACACAAAGTCGGCCCGGAAGATTGAATAGAACCCGCCCGGTGCCGATGGCACCAGCCCGGACTGGATGGTCCTCAGCTCGGACCACATCAGCAGGGCCAGGCAGGCGGCCGCCAGGGTGGCCGTTATTATCGCCCCCCGGGCATAACGGACGCTGGCGGCCGACATTATGGCCAAAAAGTAGAGCAGGGGGAACGGATTGTCGGTCCCGTCGGTGGCATGGATGAAAATGGTCACCCAGGCCGTGTCCGCCAGCATCTGTCCGTAGTCCCATAGCCAACCGGCCCGCAACAGATTGAGATGCCTGATTGCCCAGGCAACCAAAACATATGCCAGCCACAGGGTCAGAACCTCGGGGACATAGATGGCAAGCGGCCCCAGCTTGCTTAAAGCCAGGGCGCTTACCGTCATCAAAGTGGACACCACCAGCCGCCCCCAGAACATGGGCGGCAGGCCTTTAGGACTGCTGGTATTCATGGTTTTCTTTAGGTATCAATGGCCCCCCATCAGGGCCGAGGTCATGCTGAAGATGGGCAGGTACATGGCGATCACCATTCCACCGATCATGGTAGCCAGGAATACCATGATGATCGGCTCCATGGCCGCCATCAGGGCCTCCACCGCCCCGTTGACCTCCTCGTCGTAGAAGTCGGCGATCTTGTTGAGCATCTCGTCCAGGCCGCCGGTGGCCTCGCCCACCGAGATCATCTGGACCACCATGGGCGGGAAGATCTTCATGGTCTTCAAGGGGGCGGAGATGGTCTCGCCGCCGCCGATGGACTTGCGGGCCGACATGATGGCGTCCTGCACCACCCGGTTGCCGGCAGTCTTGGCGGTGATCTCCAGGGCGTCCAGGATGGCCACGCCGGAGGACAGCAGGGTGCCCAGGGTCCGGGCGAAGCGGGCGATGGCCGATTTCTGCTGCAGGTCACCCAGGATGGGAAGC
This sequence comes from uncultured bacterium, assembly GCA_937958665.1. GTDB lineage: Bacteria > Edwardsbacteria > AC1 > AC1 > EtOH8 > CALGNM01. The sequence continues at coordinate 2,743 of CALGNM010000018.1, forward strand.
TTGAGCATTATGTTGTCGATCACCAGCTGCCCCTTGTCGGTCTTGTAATAGCGCTGGATGGCGATGGCTATGCCCACCATGACCGCTATTATCAGCAGGATCCACTTCTGGAGGAATTTTGACAGGGCCACCACGAACAGGGTCGGCGGTGGCAGCTTGGCCCCCATCTCGGCGAACATCTTCTCGAAGATGGGGATCACGAAGATCAGCAGCACCGCCGAGGCCCCGATACAGACGGTGATCAATATGATGGGCATGATCAGGGCCCGCTTGACCTTGGCCACCAGCTGCTCGGCGCTCTCCAGGTAGGTGGCCAGCCGCATCAGGATGTTGTCCAGGATGCCGCCGGCCTCGCCGGCCGCCGCCATGTTGATGTACAGTTCGGAAAAAATGTGCTTCTGCCGTTTGAGGGCCTCGGCCAGGGTGGAGCCCCCCTCCACGTCGGTCTTGATGGTCTCCAGCACCTTCCGGAAGGTGGGGTTCTCCTGCTGGTTGGCCTGGATCTCCAGGCAGGACACCAGGGGCAGGCCGGCGTTGATCATGGTGGAGAACTGCCGGGTGAAGATGGCCAGGTCCTTGTTGCTGACCTTGGGTTGCATGAAGCTGAGCTTGAGCTCTTTGGGCTTGAGCCGGACCGAGGAGACGATGATGTTCTTGCGCCGCAGGGCCTCGATGACCGCCGCCTCATTCTCGGCGGTCAGCTCCCCGGACACCAAGCCGGACTTGGAATCCCTCCCCTTCCACAGATATATGGGCATCGGCGTTGCTCCTTATGTGTTTTCTGGTGTGCTTATATATTATCGATCAGACCACGGTCTGGCGCTTCTTGATCATCTGGTCCAGCTCCTCCACGTTGGAGGTGTAGTCGAAGGCGGTATCCAGCGAGATCTTCTTGTCCAGGAACAATTGGGCCAGGGCCTGGTTCATGGTCTGCATGCCGTACTTCTGGCCGGCCTGCATTGATGAATAAATCTGGTGGACCTTGTCGTCCCGGATCAGGGCCTTGATGGCTGGGGTGCACACCATGATCTCCAGGGCCAAAGCCCGCCCGCCCCGGATCATCGGCACCAGCTGCTGGGTCATCACCCCCTCCAGCACGAAGGCCAGCTGGGCCCGGACCTGGGGCTGCTGGTAGGGCGGGAAGACATCGATGATGCGGTGGATGGACTCGGCCGCCGAGTTGGTGTGCAGGGTGGCCAGGGTCAGGTGGCCGGTCTCCGAGATGTGGAGGGCCGACTCGATGGTCTCCAGGTCCCGCATCTCGCCCACCAGCACCACGTCGGGGTCCTGGCGCAGGGCGTACTTGAGGGCGTTCTTGAAGCTGCGGGTGTCGGACTCCAGCTCCCGCTGATTGATGATGCACTTCTTGTGGTGGTGGATGTACTCGATGGGATCCTCCACCGTGATGATGTGGCTGCGCCGCTCGCTGTTGATCTTGTCGATCATGGTGGCCAGGGTGGTGGATTTTCCCGAGCCGGTGGGCCCGGTGACCAGCACCAGCCCCTTGGGCTTGTCGGCCAGGGCGGCGGCCACCGGTGGCAGCCCCAGGGCCTGGAAGGAGCGGATCTCCCAGGGGATCACCCGCATGGCCATGGCCACGCAGCCCCGCTGCAGGAAGATGTTGCCCCTGAAGCGCGACAGTCCCTGGATCCCGATGGACAGGTCCAGCTCCCGCTCGGTCTCGAAGCGCTTCTTCTGGCTGTCCTTGAGGATGCTGTAGGCCAGTTGTTCGGTCACCTGGGGTGTCAGCACCTCGTGGGAGGTCACCGTCAACTCGCCGTCAATGCGGATCACCGGAGGCACCCCCACCGTCAGGTGCAGGTCGGTGCCCTTCTTCTGGATCATCTCCTCCAACAACTGTGTCAGGGTCAGCATGGTTCGCCTTTCATCTGGATTGCTTTCGGTTTATCGCCCGGGGCCTATCCCTCGGCCGTCTCGCGGAACATCTCCTCCACCGTGGTCAGCCCCTGCTTGACCTTGCCCCAGGCATCCATCCGCAGGGTCAGCATGCCCTGCTCCACCGCCTTGGCCCGGATGGTGGTCACCGCCTCCCGGTTCAGGATCAGGTCCCGGATCTCGGGGGAGATCGGCATCACCTCGTAGAGGCCCACCCGGCCCTTGTAGCCGGTGTTGTTGCAGACCGGGCATCCCTTGCCCTTGTAGTAGGTGACCCCCTCCAGATCCTCCGGCTTGAAGCCCATGTCCAGCAGCGACTGGGGGTTGACCTTGTGGGGTTCCTTGCAGGCCTTGCAGATGCGGCGCACCAGGCGCTGGGCCTGGATCAGCACGGTGGACGAGGCCACCAGGAATGGTTCGATGCCCATGTCGATCAGACGCGACACCGAGGAGGGGGCGTCGTTGGTGTGCAGGGTGGACAGCACCAGATGGCCGGTCAGGGCGGCCTTGACGGCGATGGCGGCGGTGGGGCCGTCGCGGATCTCCCCCAGCATGATGATGTTGGGGGCCTGCCGCAGCATGGCCCGCAGGGCCACGTCGAAGGTGAAGCCGATGCCGGGCTCAGCCTGGACCTGGTTGATGCCCTTGAGGTTGTACTCGATGGGGTCCTCCACTGTCAGGATGTGGCGGTCCGGCGTGTTCAGCTGGGACAGAGCCGAGTACAATGTGGTGGTCTTGCCAGACCCGGTGGGTCCGGTGATCAGACAGATGCCGTAGGGGGCGTGGATGGCCTTCATGAAGTTCCGGAGGGCCAGCTCGGTGAAGCCGAAGTTGGCCAGGTCCAGGGTCAGGGAGCCGGCGTCCAGGATACGCATCACCACCTTCTCGCCGAACAGCACCGGAAGGGTGGACACCCGGAGGTCGATCTTTTTGCCCAGCACCTTGATGGCGATGCGGCCGTCCTGGGGTTTGCGCCGCTCGGTGACGTCCAGCCGGGACATGATCTTGAGGCGCGACACCAGGGGGGCCTTCATCCTCATGGGCGGCTCCATCAGGGTCTGGAGCACGCCGTCCTGGCGCAGCCTGATCCGAAAGGCCTTTTCGTAGGGCTCCACGTGGATGTCGGAGGCGCCCCGCCGGACCGCCTCGGTCATGATGTAGTTGACCATCTTGACCACCGGGGTGGAGGAGCCGGCCTGCTGGGCGTCGGCGATGTCCATGTCCTCCTCGGCCTGGTCCTCGACCATCTCCACGTCGATGTCGCCTTCGATGCCCTCCATCCCTTCCCCCTCGTCCGGCAGGGCCTCGATGGCCTCGTCCTTGACCGAGCTGAGCTGGCCGCCCGAGGCGATCACCTGCAGGTCGCGCCCCAGGGGATAGTGCTGTTCCAGCAGCTTCTTGATGGCCCCGTAGCCGGCCACCACCGGCTTGACCTCCAACCCGGTCAGGAACTTGATGTCCTCCAGGGCGAAGATGTCCGAGGGGTCGATCATGGCCAGGGTCAGGCTCCGCCCCAGCCGCTTGATGGGGATCACCATGAACTTGTTGGCGATGTCGGGCCTTATCAGCTTGATCACCGTCGGCTCAATCTGGAAATTATTGAGGTCCATGGCCGGAACGTTGAACTGGCGGGCCATGAACTGCATGGCCACGTTCTCGGTCACCATCCCCTGCCGCACCAGAATGGCGGCCAGCGGTTCGTTGCTGCTCTTCTGGTCCAGGGCGGCCTTGTCGTACTGGGCTTTGGTCAGCAGGCCCATCTTGAGGAGCATGTCGGCTATGTTCTGTGCCATATCAGAGATCGGAAGAGCGTCGTGTAGGGAAAGAGAGTAGATCTCGGTGGTCGCC
>CALGNM010000019.1 GCA_937958665.1 uncultured bacterium
CACCGAGATCTACACTCTTTCCCTACACGACGCTCTTCCGATCTGCCGGTTATGTGGGCGAGGACGTGGAGAACATCCTGGTCCGCCTCCTGCAGTCGGCCAATTACGACCTCAAGAAGACCGAGATCGGGATAGTCTACATCGACGAGATCGACAAGATCACCCGAAAGTCAGAGGGGCCGTCCATCACCCGCGACGTTTCCGGCGAAGGTGTGCAGCAGGCCCTGCTCAAGATTTTGGAGGGCACCACCGCCCACGTGCCGCCCCAGGGGGGGCGCAAGCACCCCGAGCAGCCGCTGATGGCTGTCAACACCAAGAACATCCTGTTCATCTGCGGCGGGACCTTCGACGGGCTGGATCGGATTATCAACAACCGGGTGGGGGCCAAGAGTCTGGGCTTCGGGGCCGACATCCGGGAGAAGGGCAAAGCCCCCATCGGCGAGGTGCTGGCCAGGGTCCAGCCGGACGACCTGCTGAAGTTCGGGCTGATCCCTGAACTGATCGGGCGACTGCCGGTGATCTGCACCCTCAACGACCTGGACCGCCAGGCCATGATCGAGATCCTGACCAAGCCCAAGAACGCACTGGCCAAGCAGTATCAGACCTATTTCCAGTTGGAGGGGGTGGAGCTGGAGTTTTTGCCCGAGGCCTTGGAGTCGGTGTCCGACGAGGCCCTCAAGCGCAACACCGGGGCCCGGGGATTGCGGGCGGTGCTGGAGGAGGTGATGCTGGACATCATGTACCAGCTGCCCTCCAACAAGAACATCGCCAAGTGCATCATCGGCCGGGAGGTGGTGGTGGGCAAACAGCCCCCCCGGTTCATTATGAGGGACGAACAGGAGGTGGCCGCCTGATGGGCCGGAAAATATTGGCACAATTGACAAGGGGCCTGCTATGAGGCTTAACAGGAACACCGCGGTGGTGGGAGCCCAGTGGGGCGACGAAGGCAAGGGCAAGATCGTCGACCTGCTGGCCCAGCAGGCCGATGTGGTGGCCCGCTACCAGGGGGGAGCCAACGCCGGACATACCGTCAGGGCCAAGGGCCGGGAGTTCGTGCTCCATCTGCTGCCGTCGGGCATCGTCCATCCCGGCAAGATCTGCCTGATCGGCAACGGGGTGGTGCTGGACCCGGCCAGCCTGATAGCCGAGCTGAAACAGGTCCGGGCCCAGGGAATAAATACCGCCGGCCGGTTGAAGATAAGCCCCCTGGCCCACCTGACCCTGCCCTGCCATCGCCAGCTGGATCAGGCCCGGGAGGGAAGGGGCGGGGCCATCGGAACCACCGGCCGGGGCATCGGTCCCACTTACATCGACAAGGCCGGCCGGCTGGGCCTGCGGGTGGGCGACCTGTTGGACATGGATGGCTTTGCCGCCAAGCTCAGGGAGAACCTGAAGGAGAAGAACTTTCTGCTGAAAAAATACTACCGGACCTCCCCGGCCGGATATGAGGCCATCCTGAAGGAGTACAGGAATTACGCCAAGGTGCTGAAGCCCCTGACGGCCGATGTCTCCCTGCTGCTCAGCCAGTTGATGGCATCGGGCCATAAGGTGCTGTTCGAGGGGGCCCAGGGCACCTTCCTGGATCTGGATTTCGGGACCTATCCCTTTGTCACCTCCTCCTCGACCATAGCCGGCGGGGCCTGCACCGGGCTGGGGGTGGGGCCGGCCGCCGTCCAAAGCGTTCTGCTGGTGGCCAAGGCCTACACCACCAGGGTGGGCAACGGCCCCTTTCCCACCGAGTTCCCCCCGGCCCTGGCCGATTTCATCCGCCGCAAGGCAGGCGACGAGTTCGGACGCACCACCGGGCGGCCCCGCCGCTGCGGGTGGCTGGACGGGGTGATGCTGAGGCGGGCGGTGCAGGTGAACGGAGCCGATCAGATAGCGGTGACCAAGCTGGACGTGCTGGACGGCATCAACGAGCTGAGGATAGCGGTGGCCTACGAAGCCAAAACCGCCAAGAGGGGCGGCTGGCCCTGGGTCACCGAGGAGCTGGAAGGCTGCCGGGTCAAATATGTCAAGCTTCCGGGGTGGCAAGAGCCTACCAAAGGAGTCAAAAAATACAGCAAATTGCCGGACAATGCCAGGAAATATATCGAGACCGTCGAAAAGCTGGCCGGAGCTAGGGTCTCCATCGTTTCGGTGGGGCCGGACCGGGCGGCCACCATCTTTCGCTGATGATATGGCCCCGGACCGGGAAATTCCTTGACCTGGGCTCCCTTTTGTTGTAAAATTAACAGGCTTATTCCGTCAGTCTGCCGTCAGGCAGCTGTGGCAAACCAGAGCCAGTAGCTCAGCTGGTAGAGCACCGCCCTTTTAAGGCGGGAGTCATGGGTTCGATTCCCATCTGGCTCACCATCCCATCGGCCCAAAAATGCAGGGAGGTTAAGATGGAGACACGCGAAGTCCTGAAGAAGGTGGTCCTGTTCAAGTACCTGTCGCCCCCCGAGCTGGAATCGCTGGAGAGCAAGCTGGAAAAGAGAAAGGTGGCCAAGGACACCGTAATCTTCCAGGAGGGCACGGTCGGCAACGAGATGTACCTGATAACCAGCGGGGAGGTGGAGATCAGCATCAAGCGCAACGACTCCAAGCTGGTGCTGGCCGAGCTGGGCGAGAGCTCATTCTTCGGGGAGATGGCCCTGATCACCGACCGGCCCCGCACCGCCAGCGCCACCGCGTTGGTGGACAGCGAGATCTACGCCCTGTCCAAGGAAGAGTTCCAGCGCCTGCTGGTCAAGGAGCCCCAGTTGTCGGCCCGGATGCTGCTGGCCATCTCCGAGATCCTGTGCGACCGCATCCAGTCCACCAACGAGAACTTGGAGACCTACTTCCTGATCAACCGGGCCATTGTGGACAACGAGCAGTTCCGGCGGCTGTACATCCACAGCCATGTAAAATAAACCTCCGATCCAGGGTCCCCATCGACTAGCGGTTAGGTCACCACTCTTTCAAGGTGGCGGCACGGGTTCGAATCCCGTTGGGGACGCCATTTCATTTGCTGGTGTAGCCACCAATCCATAATTTCCCAAGCTTGCCTCAGGTCAGGGGTCGAAAGCAGCAGAAAAAATAAAAAATCACTTGACAAATCGTCTAATAAATTGTTATTATTAACTTTGTATTAAGGCTTGAGGAAATTAACATAAAATACTCTGAACGGGCAAGGAGGTGAAGGATTTATATCTTGTCACTGATGTGTTTGTTGCCCTGATGTCTCATTTACAATAGAATGTTCCCCCGGCGCTATATGTTGTGGCGCCATATCCTAAACAAGCCGCAAATTAACCAAACACAATTTAGGAGGTCACACCAAAATGAAGCGAATGGTTTCCGTATTCGCAGCCCTGATGCTGGTGGCCGGGATGGCCAGCGCTGCCCCGTCACTCTACGGCAGCACCGGTCAGATCATGACCATCTCCCCGACCAATTGCGGGCCGATGAGCTGGGGCATTGGAGCCCACGGCATGTTCTCCATGAAGGAGATCGACAGCACCTACTCCTGGATGAACATCGACGCCATTCCCGAGGGATACTTCGCCTTCAACGACATGCTGGAGCTGTCGGTGGCCCCCGGCTACCGGTTCTTCCAGAACAAGGCGACCATCGCCGGCACCGACACCTCCTGGTGGCGCAACGGCGGCCTGGACACCCGGATCGGCCTGAAGGCCACCTTCCTGCGGGGAGAGGGCTTCAACTTCGGCACCTACCTGGGCTACGATTACCGTTCGGCCCGCAAGTGGAACTATGCCGGAGCCTATCCCTGGGTCACCGACGCCTATGAGAAGGTCGAGGAGTATTCCCCCACCGGGGCCATCTCCTTCCTGCTGATCCCCGGCATCAAGTCGGGCAACGGCACCGCCTATCTGAACATCGGCGCCAACTACAACCTGGACAAGATGGAGTTTGACGTAGCCGGGACCACCGTCGATTACATCTATCCCAAGATGGACGTTCCATTCGGGCTGGGCGTGGGCTACGATCTGGGCTCCACCAAGCTGATGCTGGACGTGGTCGGCACCGCCTGGGTCAACGACAGCACCAAGTACTACAAGACCGACGGCAGCGAGTACAGCCCCAACCTGATGAACTACCCGCTGTGGATCACCCCGGGCCTGCGCTTCAAGCTTACCGAGTGCTTCAAGATGGACCTGGGCTTTGCCTACAACCTGCAGAGCGACGATTCCACCCTGCTGGGCCCCGGCGGCAACCGCGACACCGACTGGATGGCCATCGCCGGCTTCTCCTATTCCAAGTGCAACCTGGGACCGCAGGTTCCGCCCACTGCCATCATCTCGGGCAAGGTGGTTGACAAGGCCGGCAAGGGCCTGGCCGCCACGGTCATGGCCGGCGGCATCACCGCCAACACCGACCCGGCCACCGGCGCCTACACCCTGAGCGGCGTCCTGATCGACAAGGCCCCGGTGGAGATCAAAGCCGAGGCCAAGGCCTACATCTCCAAGACCGCCTCGATCCTGCTGACCAAGAAGAACAAGAAGACCCCGGCGGTCCAGGACTTCACCCTGGAGCTGAAGCCCATTCCGCCCAGCGAGGTCACCGGCACCATCATCGACTACAAGACCGGCAAGCCGATGGCCAACGCCGCCCTGACCTTCAAGGGTCCCAAGACCGTCACCGCCACCACCGACGCCAACGGCAAGTACAGCGTCAAGCTGGAGCAGGGCACCTACGCTGCCACCGCGGTGGCCGAGGGCTACAACCCGGTCAACTTCACGGTGGTTGCCAAGGACGGCAAGCCGGTGGTCCAGAACACCGGGCTGGTCAAGCAGAAGGAGAAGTTCTCCTTCAGCAACATCAACTTTGCCAGCGGCAAGGCCACCATCACCCCCGAGATCGAGACCGCCCTGCAGCCCCTGCTGAAGGTGCTGTTGGACAACCCGGACCTGCAGGTCGAGATCTCCGGCCACACCGACAACATCGGCTCCAAGGCCAAGAACCTGCAGCTGTCCCAGGCCCGGGCCGACGCCGTGGTGGCCTGGCTGATCACCCAGAACGTCAAGGCCAAGATGACTGCCAAGGGTTACGGTTCCAGCCAGCCGATCGCCACCAACAACACCAAGGCCGGCCGCGCCGAGAACCGCCGCATCGAGATCAACGTCATCCAGTAGTAACAGGCGATTGCCAAACAGAAAGGCCCGCAGAAATGCGGGCCTTCCTCTTATTGTCTTGTAGTCTATGGTTTGGCGCTTAAATGAACCTCCATTTTATTTGCGCCGGTTGGGCCGGTCCTTGGTTTTCTTGGATTGCTGCCACAGGTCCTCCATCTCCTCCAGCGAAATATCCTTAAAGGACTTCTGGTCTCTTTTCAGGCTTTTTTCGATATACTGGAAGCGCCGGGTGAACTTGTCGGTGGTCTGGCGCAAAGCATCCTCGGGGTCGATCTCCAGAAAACGGGACAGATTGACCAGGGTGAAGAGGATGTCCCCTAGTTCATTCTTGATTTCCCTCTTGCGCCCCCCGGCATAGGCCCGGGAGAATTCCTCCAGCTCCTCCTCCAGTTTGGCAAAGGCCCCGTCGATGTGCTCCCAGTCAAAGCCCAGCCGGGAGGCCTTGTCCTGGATGCGGTGGGCCTTGAGCAGGGCCGGGAGATGCTTGGGGACCCCGTCCAGAGCCGATGGCCGGTCCTTTCTCTTCTCCCGGTACTTGATCTCCTCCCAGTTAAGCAGGACTTCGGCGGCGTTCCGGGCCTGGGCCCGGCCGAAGATGTGGGGGTGGCGGCGGGTCATCTTTTCCAGCTGTCCGCTTATCACATCCTGGATGTCGAACCGTCCTCTTTCATCGGCGATCTGGGAGTGGAATATTATCTGCCCCAGCAGGTCGCCCAGCTCCTCGGTCAGCTTGACCGGGTCGTCCTCCTCTATCGCCTCGACCACCTCGTAAGCTTCTTCGATCAGATACGGTTTCAGGGTCTTGTGGCTCTGGGCCCGGTCCCAGGGACAGCCGCCCGGGGCCCGCAGGCGGGCGAACAGGGCCACCAAGTCCGAGAAGCCCCTCTTTTTTTTATTTTTTCCGGGAACGGCTCGGCCCGGCTTTCGGGGCTGAAGCTTGGGATTCATACCACCATCCGGGGCAGCAGGGGGTTGATCCGGGTCACCACCTCGTAGTTGATGGTACCTATCCACTGGGCCATCTGTTCGGCGCTGATGTGTTCCTTGCCCTGCCTTCCCAACAACACTGCCTCGTCCTCAAGTTTCACCCCGGGGATGTCGGTGACGTCGGCCAGGCAGATGTTCATGCACACCCGGCCCCGGATGGGCGCCCGTTTTCCCCTGATCAACACATGGGCGGTGTTGGATAGTTTGCGGTCATACCCGTCGTAATAGCCCACCGGCAGGACTGCCAGCCTGGTCCTTCGGGTGGTGCGGAAGGTGCAGCCATAGCTGATGAAGGAGCCGGAAGGAATCGTTTTTATCTGGGCCACCCTTGTTTTCCACAGATCGGAAGAGCACACGTCTGAACTCCAGTCACCGAATACGATCT
>CALGNM010000020.1 GCA_937958665.1 uncultured bacterium
GAGATCGTATTCGGTGACTGGAGTTCAGACGTGTGCTCTTCCGATCTATCGGGACTGATGTCATCCTTGTCCCAGGACGATCCTGAACTTCCGGCGGTGGTGGAGCGCTACGGAGAGCTGCATCATGCTTTCGAAGGATTCGACGGTTATCTTTTGGAGATCCGGGCCAAAACGGTCCTGCAGGGCCTGGGTTTTGCCCTTGCCGACCTGGGACAGCCGGTTGAAAATTTCTCCGGCGGCTGGCAGATGCGGATTGCCCTGGCCAAGTTGCTTTTGGAGGAGCCGTCTTATCTCTTTTTGGACGAACCCACCAACCATCTGGACATCGAATCCATGGATTATTTGGAGGGATATCTGAAAAGCTTCCGGGGCACCATGGTGGTGATTTCACACGATCGGTACTTCATCGACCGGACTATAAACAAGATATACGAGTTGGAGCTGGGCCGTTTGTCGTTGTATCACACCAATTATTCCGGTTATCTGGAGGAAAAGGAGAAACGGCGAGAGCTGCTCATCAAACAAAAAGAGGAGCAGGAAAGGGAGATTGAGCACCTCAAGGAGTTCGTGGCCCGGTGGCGGGGCAACTTCATCAAACGGGCCATGGTGCACAGCCGGGAGAAGATGCTGGAGCGTCTGCAGTCCGATCGGATCGAGATACCCCAGATCCGGCGGAGTTTCAGGCTGGGCCTGCCCGAGGCGCCAAATTGCGGCCGAAGGATGCTGGAGCTGTCAGACGTATCCAAAAGCTACGGAGACAAATCAGTCCTGGAAAAAATCGATCTACTGGTGGAGAAGGGCCATAAGATAGGCCTGTTGGGGGTCAACGGTGCCGGCAAGACCACCCTGCTCAAAATGATGGCCGGGGTGGAGCCTGTGTCAACCGGCCAAAGGACGCTATATCCCAATGTCTCCATCGCCTATTTCGCCCAGCATACCGCCGAGATGCTGGATCCCGCCAAGACGGTGATGGAGCAGGTGGAGTCGGTGATTCCGGCCGAGAGGCCGGGCCGGGTGAGGACCATATTGGGCTCTTTCCTGTTTTCAGGCGACGACGCATTCAAGAGGGTAAAAGTGCTGTCCGGAGGGGAAAAGGCCCGGCTGGCATTGTGCTGCACCCTCCTGTTGCCGGCCAACCTGCTGATAATGGACGAACCCACCAACCACCTGGACTTGGCGGGCAAGGAGGTACTGGAGCAGGCCCTCAAGGAGTTCCGGGGGGCGTTGGTGCTGGTGACCCACGACCGATACATAATCGACCAGGTGGTTGACACCATCGTCGAGGTAGCCGATCGGGCGATCAGAATTTACCCCGGCAACTATTCGGATTATGTTTACAAGAAAGGGTCGGATAAACATCCGACTGAGGCGGCGGATAAAACGGCCAGAGCCAAGGAGGTCAAGGTTGACTGGCAGGAGGCCAAGCGGCGCAAGGCCCGTGAGGCGGCCGATGATAGGAAACGGCAGAAAGCCATCGGGGAACTGGAACACCGGATCGAGTGTTTGGAGTCAAGGCAGAAGGAGTTGGAATCTGACTGCGGAGGATTGGCCGATCCGGAGGTGTTCAAAGACGGGGAGAAAATGAAGCGGCTGATGAACGAGTTTGACGCCAATAAGAACGAACTGCAGAGGTTGTATGACCGCTGGGAAATGTATCATCGGCAGGAGGAATAGATGAAGACCGGAATCACCCTGGCGGTCAACGCCGACATATACACCATGAGGGGCCGGCAAAGGGCCCAGGCCATGGCCTGGGAAAAAGGCCGGGGCACGATACTGGAGGTTGGCGGACAGCGGGAAATAACTAATCGATTCAAGACTGTTAGCCCGGAGGTCATTGATCTGAAGGGGAAGGTGGTCCTCCCTGGCTTTACTGACTGCCATACCCACTTCTGCAACTGGTGCCTGTTGCAGTTCCAGCCGAATCTGGAGGCGGAACGTTCGATAGAAGGTTGCCTCCGTCTGATAAAAAAATACCTTAATAATACGGCTCCAGGGGAATGGCTGACCGGCACCGGATGGAATAGGAATGTCTGGGCCGAAGATCGCCTTCCCAATCGGCACGACCTTGACCAGGTTTCCAAGAAAAATCCGGTTGCCTTGTGGAGCAAGGATTGGCATACCCTGTGGGTCAATTCACTGGCCCTGAAGCTGTTGGTATTGGACAAGAAGACCCCTGAGATAGCCGGGGGAAAGATCGAAAGGGACAAGGAAGGCCGGCCCATCGGCCTGCTGCGGGAAGAAGCGGCCAACAGGGCATACCAGCGGATACCGCCGATATCGGACCAAAAATACCTGCAGGCCCTGATGATGGGGCAGGGGAAATTCGCCCGAATGGGCCTGACCGGATTCCATGCTATGGAGGGGCCGGCGGAGTACCGCCTTTTAGGAATGCTGGCCGGGAGAGGGCAAATGTTCCAGCGCGGGGTGATGTTTTTCCGCCAGGAGCACCTGGACGAACTGGTGGGCCTAAAGTTCGCCAGCGGCTGGGGGGGGCGGAGCCTTCGCCTGGGCGGGTTAAAGCTGTTCGTGGACGGATCGCTGGGCTCACAGACGGCCCTGATGCTCAAACCTTATGAACAAAGCCGCTACAAGGGCATGGCGGCTTTGGAAAAGTGTGAGTTGCAGGCCCTGGTCAGAAAGGCCTCGGAGAACGGGCTGGCCTGCGCCATCCATGCCATCGGCGATGCCGCCAACAGCATGGCTCTGGACGCTTTCCAGAAGGCCAGGGATATCGACCGGAGGATTAGGCACCGCATCGAGCACTGCCAGCTGGTGAGGCCCACAGACGTCGGCCGTTACAGGGAATTGGGGATAATAGCCTCGGTTCAGCCGACCCACTGCCCGTCAGACCTGGATCTCATCGAAAAACACTGGGGTCCAAGGGGCAGGAATGCCTATCCTTTCGGGTCCTTGGCCCGGGCCGGGGTGAAGCTGGCCTTCGGCTCGGATGCCCCGATCGAGACGCCCGACCCGTTCCTGGCCATCCAATCGGCAGTCACCAGGCAAAGGGCGCCGGCCGACAGGCCGCCATTCTTTCCGGAACAAAGGTTTTCATTGTGGGACTCGCTGAAGGCCTACACCATCGATGCGGCCTACGCCTCGGGGGACGAAGGCTGGAAGGGGACGCTGGAGCCGGGCAAGGTGGCTGACTTCATCTGCCTTTCGGAGGATATCTTCAGGGTGAAGCCAGGAGAGATACATCAGGTAAGGGCGGAGAAGACATTCGTCGGCGGGAGAGAGGTTTAGTTGGCCTGAGGCTTTGGGCGGGAAAAGACTTGGAAAATTATTTGGGGAGCAGTTTATACCCAGTTAAATCAGGTTAATTATCGATGGTTGGAGGCAATGAGCAAAATGATACGAATATTGATGGTAGCAGCCTTGCTGTCTGCCTCGGGATTATGTGCCCAGCCGATCATTCAGGGCGACCCCGCCGAACCCTGCGGCCCAATAAGGCCGGACTACTGGGTCGGCCGCAAAACAAACCCCTTCCCTCGCGGGGAAGGGGCAGGGGTTAGGTCGGAAACTAAGGCAACTCTCAGTCCCAAGGCCACCCTAACCGACTCCTACACCTTTTACTCCAACGTCCGGGTTAACGATGACCCACCCGGCATGGGCTTTGCCACGCCCTATAGTTCCGGCGGGCACGCTATGGCGGCACGGGGTGACACCGTGTATTTGGTGTGGCGCGATGACCGCAGCGGCACCAGCACAATTTATTTTGACAAAAGCAATGACGGGGGCAATACCTGGGGCACAGACGTGGCGATAAGCGATAACCCGGCTGCTGCAGCAGTAATGCCAGCACTGGCAGTTGGCAAAGACGGGGCCATTTATGTAAGCTGGACCGATTTCCGTGACGGCAATAGGCATATATACTTTGCCAAAAGCGCCAATGGCGGGGCCAGTTTTGGTACAAACGTGCGGGTATGCAATGAGCACGAAGAGTATCAAGCCTTTAGTTCCATTGCTGTGAATGATAGCGGTAGGATATTTATTGCGTGGGAAGATGGCAGAAATAGCGCCACCCAAAAACTGGATGTATACTGCGCCAGAAGCGATGATGGTGGCGCAAGCTTTTTGTCAAGCATACGGGTAGATGACACTGGGACTGACAGTAGTGGTCAGGGGGGAGGGGGTATAGCGGTGAAGGATAGTTGCGTATATATTGTTTTTGCTGATTATAGAGATGAAAACTATAGTTATATGAATGTATATTTTGCAAAAAGCACTAATAACGGGCAAACCTACAACAACAATATATTGGTTAATGATACGGTTGGGCAAATAAACAGGAGTCAATGGGCGCCAAGCATAGCAGTTGACGATAGTGATTTGATCTATATTGCTTGGCGTGATAATCGTGTTGGTATATACCATACCTATTACACTAAGAGCAACGATGGCGGGTTGTCTTTTACCACACCCAATCTAAACCTGATTGACGCCGCTGGCCAGCCCTATGCCCAAGTTTATCCCAGCCTGTGCTGCGACGACAGCGGGGGCGTCTATTGCGCATGGGAGGATACTCGTAATTACATAAACAGTGCCCGGCAGATATACATGGGCTTTAGCAAGAATTATGGCGACTCATTCAGCATGAATTATCATGTTGATGACCGGCCGGAGGAAGACAGCGCCTGGCTGTTTGACCCCACGTTATGTGTTAATAAAGCAGGCAGGGTATTTTGTGCCTGGGCCGATAATCGTGTGAATGGTGCCGGTCTAACTATGGACATTTATGCTACTACCGGTTCGTACGTGGGTGTGGAAGGATATCCGCCAAACAAAAATCCATTAATCGACAAGGTTAAAATACATACATATCCTAACCCCTTTTCCAGCTCGATAATGATTAAGTATGAATTACCGGCAAGAACTAACGTGAATTTATCGATTTATAATATAAATGGTCAATTAGTAAAGAACATATATTCTGGTCATCAAAACCCAGGTTTATATTCTGCAAAATGGAATTGCCGTGATGTAAACGGGAATGGAGTATCCAAGGGTATATATCTGGTTTGTTTTAACCTAAATAACAAAAAAACAATACAGAAAATAACCTATATCAAATAGAGGCCAATATGAAAAGCAAGTGCTTGTTAGCCGCAATTTTGACCCTTGTCGCCGTAACGGGTTATACCGAAAATATCTTTCCCATAGGAGCAATAATATCCGGCAGTGAGAACGGACAATTATTGGATACCGTCAAAGCCGGGGGCTTATCGTGATGTGTGCTGCGGGGAGGGGCTTCCCGCAAGGTGGGACTGTCGCTTGCTAAAAGGAGATGGCGAACAAGGTTTAGAAATAAAATAAAGGGACGACCAGATAAGATCGTCCCTTTTGCGCATTACTGGTGACCGCCCAATGCGGATTATTCCCCGGCTAAAAGTCAAACTGGTGGGCCCTCTGGGATTTGAACCCGGAACCAACGGATTATGAGTCCGCTGCTCTAACCGTTGAGCTAAGGGCCCACAAAGTGAGCTAATGATAACACACCGGCGGATAGTTAGTCAATATCCCGCTCACCAGGCCGAATAGCATCCCCCCTTGCTTGACAGGAATGGGCCCGGTTGCTATAATCCGGCAGGGCCTGGCCTGATCCAACCACAGAAAAACGAGCCATTGATGACAGACAAGAGAAAAAGCCTGCTGGATTACATTTTCGTGCTTCGTCCCATCCTGCTGGTCCCCGCCTGGACCATGATGCTGGTCGGGTTCCATCGCTCTCAGGGAGAATGGGGGATAAGCCTGGCGCTGCCGGGCCGGCTGTGGCTGGCCCTGCTGCTGTTCAGCGGGGTGATGGGGGCGGCCTATATCGTCAACCAGATATTCGATGTCGAGACCGACCGCCTGAACAAAAAACTGTTCCTGGTGGCCGAGGGGTACGTTAATAAAAAAGCCATAATCGTCGAGTCGATACTGCTGTTGGGCCTAGATCGGAAGAGCGTCGTGTAGGGAAAGAGGGTAGATCTCGGTGGTCGC
>CALGNM010000021.1 GCA_937958665.1 uncultured bacterium
CTCGTGCGTCGACCCACTTCGTCTTCTCTGTTACCCGACACGGCGGTCTTAAGAACTCGAGCATTTTTCTCTTGTACTTTTCAGGTTTTATTCTTTTGATTTATTTTTTTTTTAATGATGCGGCGACCGCCGAGTTCTACACTCTTTCCCTACACGACGCTCTTCCGATCTCAGTGTATGAATTATATTTTTATGAAATGCAGATGCCATGGAACTGGTCGGCAACTTTGGTTGGAGTTGACACTTTAAAGGATCTGCATATGATGGGTATTTACGATATGCCTCATTGGGTAACCACTTCAAATGATACTTTTACCGTCACTGATGATCAGCCGTTTATTCCTCCAATTTCAAACGGTGGGTATAATATTACTGTTGACGGCAGAGTAATATCAAGTATTGAAGGAACCCATGAATATACGACAAACAGTCTAGGCTATTACTGGAATAGGGTGTTATGTAATCCAACCGATTTGCATAATATCAACATTGCTAATCCCGGTAAATTAGTGATTTCATATATACCACCAGTGTGGCCGGATGTTTTTGAGAGTACAATAGTATATATGGATGCGACGGGTGTTATAATTGGGACACCACAACTTGGCGCATATGCTTCTGGTTCTACGCCTATATTATGGGGAGAGGATGTAAAGCAATTGCCTAATGCTTCTGCTGATAGGGATAATGAAGTTTTTATAGAAAAAATGGACGATTCCAAAATTTCTTCAACATATTCTTTAAAGCAGAACTTTCCAAACCCTTTTATCAATTCTACTACTATCCAATATTCTTTACAAAGTGATGAAGATGCATGTGTAAAAATATATAATTTGCAAGGACAACTGATCAGAAGTTTAGTCAATGGCTTTAAGCCATGTGGCGTTTATAGTTGCATTTGGGATGGCACGAATAATAAAGGCGAAAAAGTAAGCCAGGGGGTGTATCTTTACAGAATAACTGCTGGTAATTATTCTAATACCAAAAAACTAATTTTATTACGTTAGAATAGCTGAAATGATGTTAAAAGATAAAAACGCAATCGTTACCGGTTCGGCTCAGGGTATAGGCAAGGCCATAGCCCTCAGCCTAGCCAAGGCCGGGGCCAATATCGTAGTCAGCGATGTCAACATCGAAGAGGCCGAGAAGACAGCTAGGGAGATCGAGGCTTTGGGCGTCAAGACCATCGCGGTCAAGTGCAACGTGGCTGATGCCAATGAGGTCACGGAACTGGTCAAGAAAACGCAAGAGACATTTGACACTATTGACATTTTGGTCAATAATGCGGGGGTCACCCGTGACAACCTGATGATGCGGATGGAGGAGAAGGACTGGGACCTGGTGCTGGACATCAACCTTAAAGGGGCTTTCCTGCTGACCAAGGCCGTCACCCGGATCATGATGAAGCAACGCTATGGCCGGATCGTCAATATGTCCTCGGTCATCGGCGTGATGGGCAATGCCGGGCAGTCCAACTACGCCGCCAGCAAAGGCGGGCTTATCGCCTTCACCAAGTCCACCGCCAAGGAGTTCGCCTCGCGCAACATCACCTGCAACGCCATCGCCCCGGGCTTCATCGAGACCGCCATGACCGCCAAGCTGACCGACGAGGTCAAGGCCAACTACGCCAAGGGCATCCCGCTGGGCCGGATGGGCAGCGTGGACGACGTGGCCAACGCGGTGCTGTTCCTGGTATCGGAGCAGGCCTCGTACATCACCGGCCAGGTGCTGCAGGTGGACGGCGGCCTGGTGATGTGAGGCTTTCAGACCAAATCAACTCAAGCTGGAAATAAACTAAAATTCATCAACAACTAAAAGGAGGTGAAAGGACAATGGCAGTTATTGACGATGTCAAAAAGATCGTGATCGACCGGCTGGGAGTCGACGAGAAGCAGGTGACCATGGAGGCCTCTTTCATCGAGGACCTGGGGGCCGATTCGCTGGACACCGTGGAGCTGGTGATGGCCCTGGAGGAGAAGTTCGGCATGGAGATACCCGACACCGAGGCCGAGAAGCTCACCACGGTCGGAGCCGCGGTCCAGTATATCGAGAAGATGCTGGCCGAAAAAAAATAAGCCGGCTGGATGCGATAAAAAACGGGGGCGCCGCCATGGCGCCTCCGTTCCGAAGCAAAAATCATCTTGCAGAGAGATTTATTATATGAAAAAAAGGGTAGTCATCACCGGGCTGGGAGTGGTCTCACCGGTCGGAAATAACCAGGAGGATTTCTGGAAGAGCCTGAGCCAGGGGCGGGGGGGCATCGGCCGGATCAGCCGGTTCGACGTCTCCAAGTACAGCGCCCAGATCGCCGGCGAGGTCAAGGACTTCGACCCGGCCCTGTACATGGACCGCAAGGAGCTGCGCCGGATGGACCGCTACACCCACTACGCCATGGCCGCCGCCAAGATGGCGGTGGAGGACTCGGGCCTCAAGATCGAGGGCGAGTTTGCCGAGCGGGTGGGGGTGATCATCGCCTCGGGCATCGGGGGCACCGAGACCTGGGAGGCCCAGCACCAGAAGCTGCTGGAGTCCGGCCCGGACAAGGTTTCGCCTTTCTTCGTCCCGATGATGATATCCGACATCGCCGCCGGCTATGTTTCCATCGCCTTCGGGGCCAAGGGGCCCAACTATGCCACGGTCTCAGCCTGCGCCTCGGCCGGCCACGCCATCGCCGACGCCCTGCGGATCATCGAGACCGGCGACAGCGAGGCCATGATCTGCGGAGGGGCCGAGGCCCCCATCACTCCGCTGGCCCTGGCCGGTTTCTGCTCCTTAAGGGCCCTGTCCACCCGCAATGACCATCCGGAGAACGCCTCCCGCCCCTTCGACAAGGACCGGGACGGTTTCGTGATGGGCGAGGGGGCCGGCCTGGTGGTGCTGGAGGAACTGGAGCACGCCAAGGCCCGGGGGGCCAGGATCTACGCCGAGCTGGCCGGCAGCGGCATCACCGGCGACGCCCACCACATCACCGCTCCGGCTCCGGGGGGCGAGGGCGCGGCCCGGGCCATGAGGATGGCCCTCAAAAATGCGGGCCTCAAGCCGGAGGAGGTCGATTACATCAACGCCCACGGCACCTCCACCGACCTGAACGATAAATACGAGACCGCGGCCATCAAGACTGTTTTCGGCGAGCACGCCAGCAAATTGGCAGTGTCGTCAACCAAGTCCATGACCGGGCATCTGCTGGGGGCGGCCGGAGGGGTGGAGCTGATCGCCACCGCCCTGTGCATGAAGCACGGGGTCATCCATCCCACCATCAACTACACCACCCCGGATCCGGAGTGCGACCTGGACTACGTACCCAATCAGGCGCGGCCGGCCGAGATCAGGGCCGCCCTGTCCAACTCCTTCGGGTTCGGCGGCCACAACGCCTGCCTGGCGGTCAGGAAGTACCAGGGATAGCGATTTGTTAAGAAAGATTTTTCCCCGTTTGAAGAGGAAGCTGCTTCCCGGCCACCGCCAGGAGGCCCTGCGGAGGATCGAGGCCCGTCTGGGCTGGAAGATCAAGGACCAGGAGCTGTTCCTGCAGTCTTTGCGCCATCGCTCGGCTTCATCCAGCCATCTGGAATCCAACGAACGGATGGAGCTGCTGGGCGACGCGGTGCTGGGCCTGTTGGTCTGCGAATACCTGTATCGCACCCGGCCCCGGGACGACGAGGGCAAGCTGACCGAGATCAAGTCCCTGGTGGTCAGCAAGCGGATCCTGGCCCAGGTGGCCCGGGAATTGGGGATGGGCGAGATGCTGGAGCTGTCCCGCGACGAGACGGCCTCCGGGGGGCGGGCCAAGGACTCCATCCTGTGCGACGTTTTCGAATCCCTGCTGGCCGCCTATTACCTGGACTCCGGGCTGGATGCGGTTCGCAAATTCCTGGAGAAGGGGTACTTCTGGAGGATCGAGCACCTGATCACCAGCGACAGCTACCGCAATCACAAGGGCCTGCTGCAGGAGTTCATGCAGCAGCACAACATCTCCCAGTCGGTCCGGTACAATCTGAAATCCGAGGCCGGCCCCAAGCATAACCGGATGTTCGAGGTGGAGCTGAAGATCGGTCGCAAGCGCTACGGAATGGCCTGGGGGGCCAGCAAGAAGGAGGCCGAGCAGTCGGCCGCCCAGCAGGCGGTGGAGAAGCTCAAGGCAGAATACGAGGGCTGAGCCCGGCGGGGCCCAGCCGTCATCCAGATAAACCAGACTTTTAGGAGCCGACATGAATTATTTCCTGACCGAAGAACAGCAGATGATAAAGGACCTCTGCCACAAGATCGGGGTGGAGAAGATCAAACCGGTACGCGAGCATTACGACGAGACCGGAGAGTTCCCCTGGGACATCGTCAAGGTGCTGGCCGACGCCGACATCTGCGGGGTCTACATCCCCGAGGCTTACGGCGGGCTGGGGGGCGGGGTTATGGAGATGGCCATCGCCACCGAGGAGCTGTCCCGCTTTTGCGGCGGCATCTCGCTGGCCTTTGCCGCCACCGGGCTGGGCACCTTCCCCATCATCCTGTTCGGCAACGAGGAGCAGAAGAAAAAATACCTGCCGGACATCGCCAAAGGCAAGAAGCTGGCGGCCTTCGGGCTGACCGAGGCCAACGCCGGATCGGACGCCGGAGGCATCCAGACCACCGCGGTCAAGGACGGTGACCACTACGTGCTCAACGGCACCAAGCAGTGGATCACCAACGGCGGCGAGGCCGATATCTATTCCGTAGTGGCCATGACCGACCGTTCCAAGGGCAGCCGGGGGGCCACCGCCTTCATTGTGGAGAAGGGCACACCGGGTTTCTCCTTCGGCAAGAAGGAGAACAAGATGGGGATCAGGGCCTCGGTCACCCGGGAACTGGTGTTCGAGGACTGCCGGGTGCCCAAGGATCAGATCCTGTCCAAGGAGGGCATGGGATTCCTGGTGGCCATGGGGACTTTGGACCGGACCCGGCCCGGGGTGGCCGCCCAGGCCCTGGGGATAGCCCAGGGGGCGCTGGACGAGGCCATCAAGTACTCCCGGGAGCGGGTGCAGTTCGGCAAGCCGATCTCGGCCTTTCAGGGGGTGCAGTTCATGCTGGCCGACATGGCCATGAAGCTGGAGGCCGCCCGGGCCCTGGTCTATGCCACCGCCCGGACCATCGACTCCGGGGAGAAGAAGTTCGCCAAGGAGAGCGCCATGTGCAAGTGCTTCGCCTCGGACGTGGCCATGGAGATCACCACCAACGCCGTCCAGATTTTGGGAGGCTATGGCTACATGAAGGAGTATCCGGTGGAGAAGATGATGCGGGACGCCAAGATCACCCAGATCTACGAGGGGACCAACCAGATCCAGCGGGGGGTGATCGCCTCCAACCTGATCAAGGAGGCGGCGGGAAGCAAAGAATAAACGGCATATGTTTATTTAAGCGACCCCAAAGGGTCGCTTTTTTAAAATAACAAATAGTTCTTGAATGCAATACTTATTTTGTGTATAGTAATACTGTTTAAATGATGGAGATATATGGAAAAGCTTAAATTGGATAAAGAACTTACCGTTGCGGAGGAAATAGCTAAATATAATAAGATTGAAGGTCCCAAAGAAAATGTTGTAAGACCAATACAGGCACCCGTATTAGCTGAAGGTCATACAGCAGTATATACTATGCATCGCTATTTCGCCAGAAGACCACACAATGTCTTTTCGTATCTAATCAAGCACTATACCAAGCCGGGCGATATCATACTTGACCCGTTTTGCGGCGGCGGTGTTACGGTAGTAGAAGGGTTGAAATTAAGGCGCAAAGTAATCGGGGTTGATTTGAACCCCATGGCAACGTTTATAACCAGAATGGAAGTAATGCCGGTTGATTTGGATTTACTGGAAGAAGGTTTCAGACATATTGAAAAGAATGTAAAAGATAAAATATTGGAACTTTATTATACTGAATGTCCTAAATGCAAAAATAAAAAAGCTAGGTAATTATAAAAGATTTGGACCAAAATCTGTTAGATGTTTGATTAAAAGTGG
>CALGNM010000022.1 GCA_937958665.1 uncultured bacterium
AGATCGTATTCGGTGACTGGAGTTCAGACATGTGCTCTTTCGATCTTCTTGTGGTTCGCTCCCTTCTTGGCGGCCCGATCGATCTCAGTGTAGGCGGCGGGCAGCGATTCTGCCTTCAGCCCATCAACCCGGACCTTACGCACCACCCGGCGCATCTTGGACTTGATGGCGGAGTTCCTTTGTTTTTGAACCAAGGCCTGACGAGCCCTCTTCAATACCGAGCTTTTCTTTTTCTTGACCACCTTTTTGATATCGGCCACGATAGTTCCTCCAAATTTAGGGGAGTTGATTATTTTATCCTTTACAAAGGTATAAAAATATCATATCATTCATATAAAAGTCAAGAACAATATTAACCATGCAACAGATGAAGGACCCGCTTAATGGATAGGAAAGAAGCCAAACGGGTAATCGAGGCCCTGCTTTTTGCCACCGATGCCCCCATATCCCTGGCCAAACTGAGGTCACTGCTGGGGGAGGTGGACAACAAGATTCTTCGCCAGCTGATGGCGGAGTTGAAGGAAGAATACGAGAGGGACGAGCACAGCTTTTCTCTGATCGAGGTGGCGGGAGGCTATCAGATATACACCAGGCCGGAATACGCTAAGTGGGTCCAGGAGCTATTCCGGGGTAAGCGAGTAGCCAAATTGACGGCGGCGGCCCTGGAGACCCTGGCCATCATAGCCTATAAGCAGCCCATCATCCGGGGAGACATCGAGGCCATCCGGGGGGTCAACGTCGACGGGGTGATGGCCACCCTAACAGAGCGCGGACTGGTGGCGGTGGTCGGCCGGGACGAGCGTCCGGGGAGGCCCCTGCTCTACGGCACCACCCCAGAATTTCTGCGTTATTTCGGGCTCAGCAGCCTCTCTGACCTGCCCAAGATAGAGGAGTTGGAGGATTATCTCAAGGAGAAGGAGGCCGAGCGGGAGCTGGTGGAGCAGGAAATAGATGCCGAACTCCGGAAGAACCAGATTCCGAAGCATGGGGTGCAGGAGGAGGTGGAGTTCGACGACCAGGGCCAGCTGCAGGAACCTCCCCCGGCCCTGGCTGACGGGGAGGGGCAGGAAGACACCCCATCCAGCGAATAGGGTAAACGAACTGGACCCCGGGCCTTGGCGGCCCGGGGTCCTCAGGGTTGCAGCCTCTTGACCACGATCTTTTCGATCCGGGAACGGCTGGCTGATTCCACCTGGCATTCCAGGCGGCCTATGGTGAATCTCTCCCCGGGCGATGGGATCCTTTGCAGGGTCTCCATAATGTAGCCCGACAGGGTGTGCGCCCGGCTGGAGAGGTCCTGCTGGAACAGGCTTTGGAATTTGTCCAAAGGCATCCCGGCATCTACCAACCAGTCACCGTTCTCCAGCAGGCGGTGGTGCCGCATCTTCACGTTGTATTCATCGTTGAGTTCGCCCACCACCTGCTCCACCAAGTCCTCGGAGGTAATCATCCCGGTTGGTACCCCGTACTCGTCGATGGCCAGGGCCACCGAGATATTTCGGCGCCGGAACTCCGCCAAGGCCTGGGCCACCTTCATGGTCTGGGGGAAGAAGTTGGGCAGGCGGATGAACTCCACCGCCCGGATATTGTGGGCCGGCCGCTTCCAAAACCGGAGCAGCTCCTTGACGTGGATGATGCCGATGATGTTGTCGGGGTCGGTGTCGTAAACCGGGAGACGGGAATGGCCCGATTTGACGAAAGTATCCACGGTCTGCCCGATGGTCGAGGATGCCTCAAGGCGCACTATTTGCGACTTGGGTATCATGATCGAGGAGATGGGTGTGTCGGCTAAAGATAGTATCCTAATCATCATCAGGCCCTCATCGCGGGAGAGCGTTCCCCCCCGCAGGGCCTGGTCCAGCAGGGTTCTCAGCTGGACTGGCGACAGGCTGGACGGTCGTTTCAGCCTATTCAGCAGGCCGCGTATATCTATCATCCTGCTCCAGTGAATCAAGAAGGCTGACCTGCCGGGGGGAGACCATTCCCCCCGATACCAGAAGCTTGATGGCTTGCTCCACACTAAGGTTGACCCGGAACAGCCGGGCCAAGGGGACTACCAGCACCCGCCCTCCGGTGGGGTTGGGGGTGTTCGGTAGATAAACTGAAAATCCTAGGCGGCCACCACCCAGATCCCAGGTAGCCTCCGAGGTAAGGAAGCCAAGGGCATAGGTCCCGGGGCGGGGATATTCCACGGCCACGACCTCCCGAAAGGCGTATTGGTTGGTGAAGAAATTATCGGTAAACTGCCGGGTGGTGCCGTAGATCATCCTGACCAAAGGTATCCGGGAAAGGAGTCCCTCCCAGAATTTAAGCAGACGACGGCCCAGCAGATGGGAGGCCAGCAGGCCGACCAGGAAGATAGTGACCATCAGCAGCAGGAAACCCAGTCCCCAACGGGCCAAAGGCGGCAGGGTCTGAAGGTAGGGAATGTAAATCAGCAGTTCTCCGAGCAGACGCCCGCTCCAAACGAACAGCAGCCAGCATAGGTAGACAGTCAGGCCCACCGGCAGGATGGCCACCAGTCCGGCCCAGAAGATGCCCTTGAGGCGGCTTCGTTCGGATGGCGGCTGTGTAAGGATGTCCATATTCTAAAAATAACACAAAACCTCCACAAGGTCAAGATATAATTATGCGCTTATACCTGAGATTGTTGGGCTATTTGTCCCCCTACCGCAGGCAATTCGTCCTGTCGATACTGTGCATGCTGATGCTGGCCCTGTTCTCGGGCGCCTCCTTGGGGGTGATCGCCCCTTTCATGAAGGTGCTGTTCAGCCAGCCGACCGATGCCGTTCAGATCGTCCCGTCGCTGGTGTTGTCGGACGGGCTGGCCGGGATGTTTCAGCAGGCCAAGGCCTGGTTTCTGTGGTGGCTTTCCAGCGGGGGGCGGGTATCGGGCATTGCCAAGCTGTGCTGGATAATCCTGGCTGTGTTTTTTATTAAAAACCTCTTCAACTATCTGCAGCGTCTGCTGACGGTTTACATCGAACAGCACATCACCATGGATATTCGCAACCTGATGTATGTCCACCTGCAGAGCCTGTCCCTGGGTTATTTCCAGCGGCATAAGGTGGGAGTTATAGTGTCCAGGCTGACCAACGATGTTAACATGGTTCGGGGGGCCATCACCGAGGGTTCGCTTTCCATAGTCCGCCAATCCCTGCAGGTGGCGGTGTACCTGGCCATAGTGGTGGTCGCCGCCTGGAAGCTGTCCCTGGTCGCCATGCTGGTGCTGCCAGGCTGCCTGCTGCTGATAACCCTCATCGGGCGGCGGCTGCGAAAGCGGGGCCGCCAATTACAGGAGAGGATTGCCGACCTGACGGCGGTGGTCACCGAGACCATATCCGGGATCAGGCTGGTCAAGACTTTCGCTGCGGAGGGGTACGAACAGGAGAAGTTCCGGCGCTACAACCGCGATTACTACCGGACTGTTTTCCGCTTCGAGAAGATGTCGGCCCTCTCCTCACCGCTGACCGAGTACCTGGGAGCGGCAGTGGGGGTGCTGATCATCTGGATAGCCAAGGACTACATAGCAGGGGCCGAGGCCATCAGCCCCGAGAGGTTTTTTGTCTTTTTGGCGGCGGCCTTCTCCATGATCCAGCCGCTGAACGGTCTGGCCAGCGTCAACTCTACCGTCCAGCAGGGCCTGGCGGCGGCGGAAAGGATTTTCGGGTTGCTGGACCAGGTGCCTGAGATCACCGACCGGACCGACGCACTGCCGGTGGAGGGGTTCAACCATTCCATTCGTTTTGAGGGGGTGGATTTTTCCTACCGAGCTGGCCCCGGCCCGGATGCCCTAGGCGATCAGGAAACCCGGGCTTTGCAGGGGATAAGCCTTGAAATTCCCAAGGGTCAGATGCTGGCCCTGGTTGGGCCATCGGGGGCGGGTAAATCTACCCTGGCCGACATGATTCCCCGTTTCTACGATCCCACCAAGGGCCAGGTGTTGCTGGATGGACATGACCTGAGGACCCTTGACTCAGGTTCACTGCGCCGCCTGATGGGTATAGTGGGTCAGGAAACCATCCTGTTTCACGATACCCTGTTCAACAACATCGCCTACGGCAAGCGGGATGCCACCCCGGCCCAGGTGGAGGAAGCCGCCCGGGCTGCCAATGCCCACCAATTCATCTCCCAGATGCCGGATGGATACCAGACCGTGATCGGGGAGCGGGGGGTCCGTCTATCGGGGGGCGAGCGTCAGCGGATATCGATCGCCCGGGCCATTCTGAAGAACCCTCCCATCCTGATATTTGACGAGGCCACCTCGGCGCTGGATGCCCAGTCGGAGGCGCTGGTCCAGCAGGCCATCGACCGCCTGATGTCCAACCGCACCGCCATAGTGATCGCCCACCGTCTGTCCACGGTTCAGCGGGCCGACCGGATAGTGGTGCTGGAGGGCGGTAGGATAGTGGAAACCGGGCGGCACCAGGAGCTGCTGGACCGCCAGGGACTATACTGGAAGCTCTACAATCTCCAGTTCAACCGGGAGGCGGGCGGCTGAGGATATGAGGCTGTCGGTGGCTGAGAAAACTTTTAAGGGGGCGCTGATCAAGGTTTTGGCGGCGCTGCTACCCGACCGGAGGTATAGACCGGAGGATGTGGGACAGGAATCATTGACCAGCGTACTGGTTGTCAGGCAGCATGACCAGCTGGGGGATTTGCTGCTGTCCACCCCGGCCTTCAGAGCTTTGAGGCAGGCCCTGCCCAAAGCCCGCATCACAGTGGTGGCCCGGGAATATACCTATCGGGTGTTGGAGAACAATCCGGACATCGACCAGATATTGGTGTATCCCGAGAAGCTGCGATTGGCCTCGCCGGCCAGGCTGTGGCGGCTGTGGAAGGGCCTCAAGGGGCACCAGCTGGCGGTGGTCCTTAACACCGTCTCCCATTCGCTGTCCAGTGATCTGCTGGCCAGACTCAGCCAGGCCAAGTACGTGTTGGGTTCGGCCGAGAATCCCTTCCCCGGGGTGCGCGACAATGTTTTTTACAGCCTGCTGGCCCCGGCCCCGGAGGCCAGGCTTCATGAGACCCACCGGAACCTGAAAATACTGGAATACGTGGGCATCAAACCCGCCGAGCTGGGGGAGCGGCTGGAGCTGACCAACGACGAGCAGATGGAGGGAAAGGATTTCCTGCTCCGGCAACATCTAAATCCGGAAAGGACGGTAGGCATACACTTGGGGGCCTCCAATCTATGCAACCGCTGGCCTTGTACAGAGTATGCCAAGCTCTCCGACTGGCTGATCAGGGAATACGGATACCAGGTGGCCATATTCTGGGGTCCGGGCGAGCAGGAACTGGGTGAGAGGTTCCTGGGGCTGGCCCAGGAACGGGTGGTGAGCATTTCCGGGTTGGGCATCAGGCAGTTGGCGGCAGTGATCAGGCCCTTGAGGCTGATGGTCTGCAACGACACTGGGGTGATGCACCTGTCGGCGGCGGTGGGCACCCCCACCTTCGCCATCTTCGGACGGAGCCGTCCGGACTACTGGCGCCCCCTCAATCCAAATTTCTACGGGGTGCAGGGCCGGGATAAGACCCGAGCTTCAGCCGAGCTGTCGGTGGTGCAGTCGGGCATCAGACGGATGCTTTCCAAATAATCCGATAAGGAGGGGCGATCATCCGCCCCTCCGTTTTGTTTGGGCCAATACATCAACCCATCGGATCATCTTCGGATTATTGAGGCAGAATTGAGGATCTATAAAAAGGGATTCTATCCAGGGCCGGAGCATCCTTTGCATTATTTGCCGGCTTTATGGTAAACTTACATTATGATGCAACTATCAGACATAACCATCTCCTTCGGCGATCGAAAGCTCTTTGCCGGGCTCAACTGGAACATCGGGTTGAACGAGCGTATAGCCCTAGTTGGCCCCAACGGGGCCGGCAAGACCACCCTGTTTAAGGTGGCCCTGGGGTTGATGGCTCCCTCCTCTGGCCGGCTGGAGATCGGAAGAGCACACGTCTGAACTCCAGTCACCGAATACGAT
>CALGNM010000023.1 GCA_937958665.1 uncultured bacterium
GACCAGGCCCGCAAGAACTACCTGCAGGCCCTGGACATCTGCCGCCGGATCGGGCACTGGGCAAAGTCGAGCCCCCTGCACAACAACCTGGGGGCCATCGCCTTTCGCCAGTCCGATTTCGCCGGAGCCCAGGAGCACTACCAAAGGGGCATCGAGCTTGACCGGCTGCTGGGCAACCTCACCGGCCAGGCCACCAAGCTCAACAATCTGGCCATCATGATGGGCTCGAAAGGCCAGCATCAGGCGGCCCGGGAGTACTTCCAGAGGGCCCTGGAGATCGACACCGCCACCGGCAACCAGGAGGGCCGGATGCGCAAACTGGGAAATCTGGCCACCCTTTACGCCCTGGAGGGCGATTACCAGGCGGCCGGCCGGTACATCGACCAGGGACTGGAGATCGCCGACCGGATTGGGAGCCAAAGCTACCTAAATCAATTTTTGTCCCAGAAGATGGGATACCTCCAGAACCTCAAGGACTACCAGGGAGCTTTGGAGGTGGGCCACAAGGCCGTGAAGGGGATCCGGGCGGTGGGGAACTTGAGCCAGCTGGCCACGGTCTGCTCCTCGATGGCCGACATCTACTACGATTTGGAGCAATATGACCAGGCCTATGTCTACTCCCAGGAGGCCATCGACATCATCGCCGGAAACCAGCTGTTCGAGGTCTACGTCGAGAACAGCTACTCCACCCATGGCCTGATCCTGGAGCGGCTGGGCAGGATGGAGGAGTCAAAAAAATACTGCCGGATGGCCTACGATGAGGTGCAGGCCAAGGCCGCCAACATCGCCGACCCCGGGGAGCGCCAGGGTTTTTTGACCAAGAACCGCACCATCGCCCAGATCGTGGCCAAGTGGCGGGAGATCGAGAAGCAGGAGGCTTGATATGCCCATCTACGAATACCACTGTCAGGAATGCAACAAGAGGGTCAGCCTGTTGATCCTCAACCCCTCGACCTACGGCCGGCCCAAGTGCCCAAAATGCGGCAGTGAAAAACTGGAGCGGCTGATGTCCCGTTTCCGGACAGTGCAGTCCGAGGAAAAGAGGATGGAGCGGCTGGCCGACCCCTCCAGCTTCGCCGGGCTGGACGAGAACGACCCGGCGGCGGTGGCCCGCTGGGCCAAGAGGATGGGCAAGGAGCTGGGGGACGAGGTCGGGGAGGACTTCGACCAGATGGTGGACCAGAGCATCGAGGAGGAGATGGGAAAGTCGGAACAGCCGGGGGGCGAGGCCTCCGATGATTAGCCTTCAGGGCGGGAGAACTCGCCGGCCGCGGATCGCCATCACCCTGGGCGACCCATCCGGCATCGGACCGGAGGTGGCCCTCAAGGCGGCGGCAGACCGCCGGGTGAGGCGGGCCTGCCACCCGGTGCTGACCGGGCCGCGCGACCTGTGGCAGCAGTTCGCCAAACTCGTCAAGGTCGACCTGTCCGGCCTGGAACTGCACGACATCAGATCGGAAGAGCACACGTCTGAACTCCAGTCACCGAATACGATCT
>CALGNM010000024.1 GCA_937958665.1 uncultured bacterium
GATCGTATTCGGTGACTGGAGTTCAGACGTGTGCTCTTCCGATCTGGGTCCCGGCATAGCGGAAGACCATCTCCAGGTACTGCCAATAGCTCTCCGGGCTATCTGTGGGCCGGGAGGTCTTGACCCAGGAGGCCTGATTGCCGGAAGCCATGATTCTCCACCCCTCCCTCCAGCGGGAATAGTCAGCTTGAAAGCCATTGGTGAATCTGAAGCGAATCGCCTCCCATCGGCCAGAGTGGTAGAGATAATCAGCCCTCAGCCTGATGATGGCATCGGCGCACTGATGCAGGTCCTTGGCCCCGATCGGCAGATCGATCACCTCGGCCTGAACCCGGTTGGCTTTTACCCGGCCGTCATAAAGCATGACTGGTGAGCCGGGCGGCTTGAGGGGCAGATCGCGCAGGTAGGCGGCGAAGCTGCCCGGCACGGTCTCGGACCTTTGGCAGTGGGGTGGGGGCGATATGCTTCGGCTGATGGTTCGACCCAGGTTAGCATTTTCCGACCGACCGGCCGCCACAACAAGGATCAGTCCGATACCAATCAGAGCCCAGCCACACTTCAGCCGTCTAGTCATTTCAAATCGTAAACGCTCCATCACGATAAATAACATTTCCGTCGGCCTCGATTACTCCCCCCCGCCTCATGTCGCACAGCATGTCCCAGTGAATGGCCGACTGGTTCTGCCCCCTGGACTCGGGGATGGATCGACCGATGGCCAGATGTACCGTGCCACCGATCTTTTCGTCGAACAGCATATTGCGGGTGAACCGCCTAATGCCGTAGTTGGTGCCCACCGCAATCTCACCTACCGACCTGGCCCCTTCATCGGTATCCAACAGCTTGGTCAGCAGCTCGCCTCCCTTGTCGGCCTCAGCTCTCACCACTCGGCCCTGCTTGAACTCTAGCCTGATGTTCTCCACCTCCCGTCCGGAATAGATGCCCGGAAAGCTGAAGCGGATGGTCCCCTCTACGGAATCCTCCACCGGCCCGGTGAAGACTTCGCCATCAGGGAAATTGGCCCGGCCGCAGCAGTTGATCCATTTGCGCCCTTCCACCGACAGCCGAAGGTCGGTGTCTCGGGCGATGATTCTTATCTGGCGGCATTTGTCCAACCGATCGCAAATTCGCCGCTGTTCGGTCTCGATCTCTCTCCACTTGGCGACCGGGTCGGCCAAATCCAAATGGCAGGCCTGGTAGACAAAGTCCTGGTATTCGGCCAGAGACATGCTGGCCTCCTGGGCGTTGGCCTGTCCGGGATGCATGGTTCCACACCAACGGAGTTCCCCGCGGGACATCCGCTCAAAAAACATCTTGCTAAGCTCGGCCCCTGACTGACTGGCCCTTTTCAGCCTTTCCGGATCGATGTTGCTCATCATCCTGGTATTAAGGCTTCCCATAAGGTTCAGCACCGCATCGACAGTGGCTATGGACGTCATTTCGCTCTCGGGGATGAAGGCCAGCTGCTCGTCGCTTCCCTGCTTTAGCATGATCTCGGAAAGCTCGGAACTGGTAATACGGACCTGGGGGTGGCCTCCGGCCAACAGGGCAAGTCGATAACACTCCTTCATCAAGGGCAGGGTAAAATGCTCTCCCTGGATCAGCAGACTCTCCCCCTTCTTCAGACCCAAGCTGTAGCCTATCAGCACTTCGGCGTGCCTGGTTATCATGGCATCCATGGCTTTCCCCCTTTCACTATCGAAGACAGTCTTCATTATCATCAAGCAAAAATGGCAAAGACCTCGCATAAGATCCTTGCCACTTTAAATGGTCGGGGTGAGTGGATTCGAACCACCGACCCCTTGACCCCCAGTCAAGTGCGCTAAACCGGACTGCGCTACACCCCGACATTGGTAATTATACGCTATAACCGGACTTAAATCAAGCACAAAATTTCTGGCCTACGACAGGCGCCGGACCAGCTCCTTGAGTTCCCTGATAATCTGCCCCAGCTCCCGTTTTTCCATCAGCTGGTTGAGGGGTATCTCCATCTGGTCCGGGTCCTGGGTTCTGACCTCCGACAGCCGGGCCCGGGCTCCGGGAATGGTGAAGCCGTCCTCGTAGAGAAGCTTTTTGATCATCAGAATGGTCTTGATGTCAGCCATCTGGTACTGGCGGCGCCCCCCCCGGCTGAGCCGGGGATGGAGCTGGGGAAACTCTGTCTCCCAGAACCTCAGCACATATGGCTTGAGGGAGGTCATCTCGCCCACCTCGCGGATGTTGTAATAGATCTTTCCCCCCGGCAGGCGTCTTTCGGCCCTGTTTTCGGTATCCGCTTTAGCCATGGCTGGCCTCCATATAGGAAATCATGGCCCCCTTCAGTTGTTTCTCCCGCCGGTACGAATGGAAAAGGTCATCCCGGCAGCTGGTGCACATGTCGCTGACATAGATGTTGCAGGGGTTGATGCCGGCGTCGATCAACTGCTCGCGATTGGCCCGCCTCAAATCCAGTTTCCAGCGCCCGGGGGCCTCGGGGGACAGGCACTTTTCCGGGAAAAGCCCGGCAACCTCGGCGGTTACCTGGTAACAATCCGCTTCGATGCCTGGGCCAATGGCACAGACGACCTCCCGGGGGCTCAGATCGTATTCCCGGCAGAAGCTTTCGGCTCCCCGCCGGGCCATCCCCTGGGACGTTCCCTTCCATCCGGCGTGGAGCAGGGCTACGTATCGCCCGTCCCCTGACGACAGGAATATCGGCAGACAGTCGGCGGTATGTATCGTCAGCAGCACTCCGGGCTGGTCGGTCATCAGCCCATCGGCCGTTACCCGCTGCGGGAAGAAGGAGTTGAACCTAGAGTCCACCCGGCAGATTTCCGTCCCATGCACCTGGTGGGTGGCCACCGTCCGGTGGCCGGCGCTCATCCGGACATAGGCCGCCTCCTCGTCCAGATTGCCTTCGGAGGGGCGGACCACCATCCCGTGTTGTACCCCGAACTCGCCCAGGAAGTCCATCTCCAGAGTCCGCTGGCCAAAGCGCTGGGATAAATGCCAGTACCTTACCATATCTCCTCCCTGGCCTGCCGTCCCATCAGGTCCCGCAGGGCATCCTGGGGGGGCTTGCCCTGGAACAAAACCTGGTGCATCTGTTCGGTGATCGGCATCTCGATTCCACGGTCCCGGGCCAGCTGATGGGCGGCCCGGGTGGTCTCCACACCTTCGGCCACCATAGTTAGGCTGGCAATAATCTCCGGCAGGGCCCGGCCCCGGGCGATCTGCTGTCCCACCGAACGGTTGCGGCTCTGGGGGCTGAAACAGGTGGTGATCATGTCGCCCATGCCCGAGAGCCCGGCGAAGGTCTCCGGGCGGGCCCCCAAGCTGACCCCCAGCCGGGTTATCTCGGCCAGCCCCCGGGTCAGCAGGGCCCCTTTGGTGTTGGCCCCCATGCCCAGGCCATCTACTATTCCGGCGGCTATGGCGATAATGTTCTTGAGGGCCCCGCCCAGCTCTACTCCGACTATATCATCGGAGGTGTAGACCCGGAAATGGTTCGACATCAGCAGTTCCTGAACCTGGCTGGCATCCTTCCGGATGCTGGCGGCGGCCACCGTGGCGCTGGGCAAGCGGCGGGCGATCTCCGGGGCGATATTAGGCCCCGACACCACCGCCAGTCTGCTGCCCGTCCCCAAGCCCTGCTCCAGCAGCTGGGAGGGGCGAAGCCGGCTGGCCACCTCAATCCCTTTGATGAAGCTGACCTGCAGCACCCCGCCGTCCAGATGGGGCTTGGCTTGTTTGCAGACCGAACGGAGCACCGAAGACGGCAGGGCCCAGAAGACCACCGGACTGTCCTGGAGCGCCCGGCCGAGGTCGGCGGTGACCAGCACTCCGTCCGGAAACTTTATGCCCGGCAGGAATTCGGAGTTCTCCCGTTTTTGCTGGATTGTTCGGGCGGCCTCCGGCCGGAATTCCCACAGCCTGACCTCCAGCCCTTTTTCGGCCAGCATCACGGCCAGAGTGGTTCCCCAGTTGCCGGCCCCCAGTATGGAAACAAGCTTATCGGGCATTCTTTTTCCCTAGGGGGCTAAATCGGTTTTCGGTTCCGTTGATCAGACGGACGATGTTTTTCTTGTGGGTCACCAGTATCAACAGGCACAACAGCCAGCCCAGGGCCACTATGGGAACCAAAGGATTTTGGCCCTGGAAAATGCGGATCAATGCGGCGGAGATGGGAAAGGTCAGCGAGGCGATTATCGACCCCAACGAGACATATCCGCTAGCCAGCAGTGTTATTGCGAAGCAGGCCAGGGCTATCAAGGCGGCCGTCGGCTCCAGGGCTATTATGACCCCGGAGGCCGTGGCCACTCCCTTGCCGCCCTTGAACTTCAAGTAGGGCGTGAGGACATGCCCCAGGATGGCCGCCAAGCCCACCCCGATGTGAAACCATTGGAGCGAGTGTCCCTGGCCGGGCCAGATCAGCTTGGCGGCCAGCACCGGGAGCAAGCCCTTTAAGGCATCCAAAATGTAGACTGTGATCCCTGTCCCTTTGCCCACCACCCGGAAGACATTGGTGGCTCCAACGTTTCGGCTTCCGTGCTGGCGAATATCGAGGCCCTTCAGCTTGCCGGCCAGAAATCCGAAAGGGATACCTCCGGTCAAGTAGGCCAACAATATGAATGCGGCCTTGATCATGGCCGCCCTTTGGGGCTGGTCGATATCATCGGTCCTCCTTATCCGAACGGTAGCGGGGTCGTCCCCCGAACTC
Source organism: uncultured bacterium (assembly GCA_937958665.1). Lineage (GTDB taxonomy): Bacteria > Edwardsbacteria > AC1 > AC1 > EtOH8 > CALGNM01. The sequence goes on from CALGNM010000024.1 coordinate 4,697, forward strand.
TACATAACTGCGGTCTTTCCAGTCGGCCGGCGGTTTGGATGACTTGAACATCAATCTGATGGGTGTCCCCTTAAGCCCCAGCCCTTCCTGAATCTGGCGATGCAGGTATCGTTGATAATGGGGGGCAACCAGTTCCGGCATCGAGGCCCTGATCAAAAAGCGGGGCGGAGCCACGTCGGTCTGGGCTATCGAATAGAGGTCTATCCGCTTGCCCCTGACGCTGGGGGGGCGGTTCTTTTCCACTGCCCGGTCGAACACCGATGACAGGGCCTCCGGCTCAACGCTCTTGCGCCACAGATGGTGGACCGAGATCAGGGCCTGAAGCAGTTGGGGCAGGCCCTGCTCCTCCAAAGCCGAGGTGAAGACGAATTCGGCGAAATCCAGGAATGGCATCTGCTCCCGCAGCCAGCCCAGATAGTTGGCCTTGTTGGGCTGTTCCTGTAGGTCCCACTTGTTGATGGCCACGATTACCGCCCGGTTGGAGCGCTCCAACATCGAGGCCAGCGTCAGGTCCAGGTGGGAGAGTCCCTGGGAGCTGTCCAAAACCAGCACCCCCACCTCGGCCCTCTCCAGGCTGCGCTCGGTGCGCAGAGTGGTGTAGTATTCGATGGAGTCTTTGACCTTACTCTTTCTCCTCAGGCCGGCAGTATCGATCAGCAGGTATTTCTGGTTGCGCCACTCGAACAAGGTGTCCACCGCATCCCGGGTGGTACCGGGGACCGAGTCCACAATCACCCGCTCCTGTCCGGTCAGGGCATTGATCAGGGATGATTTCCCGACGTTGGGTTTGCCCAGCACCGCCACTCTAATGGCCGACTGGTCGTAGGGTTGGGCATTCTCCCGGGGAAGCATCTCCACCACCCGGTCCAACATGTCGCCTATGGCCCGGCCCGGCCCGGCCGCTATCAGCTGGGGCTCCCCCAGCCCCAGCCTCATGAACTGGTAGGCCTCGGCTTCGTGGACCTGGTCGTCCACCTTGTTTACCAGCAGCAGATAGGGCTTTCCGGATTTGCGCACCAGACGGGCAACCTGGTGGTCGATGTCGCTGATGCCGGTCTGGCGGTCCACCACCAGCAACAGCAGGTCGGCTTCGCCGATGGCGATCACCACCTGCTTCTTTATCGACTTCTCCATCCGGTCGCTGGTGTTGGGGACCAGCCCCCCGGTGTCTATCAGGTAGAACTCCCGACCGTTCCAGTCGGCCAAAGCATAGTTGCGATCCCGGGTGACACCCGGCTGGTCGTCAACGATGGCCAGCCGCCTCTTCAGTATCCGGTTGAAGAGGGTCGACTTCCCTACGTTGGGGCGTCCGATGATGGCCACGGTGGGATTAGACATCCTGCCTCCTGTTGAGCGCCCGCCAGCTGGCCAGCAGGGCCGTCAGGCACAGCGCGGTTCCCGCAATGACGGCCCCCCAGAATCCCATCAGCACCAGGGCGGTGACGATCAGCGCGGCGATCAGCACCCCCAAGCTGATGAACAACAGGGCCGGCCAGAATCCGATGCCGAAAAGGAAAGCCGCCACCGCCCCGGTCCAGGCCCCGGTCATGGGCAGGGGAACGGCCACAAACAGCATCAGCCCCAGCATCTGGTAGCGCTTCACCAGCTCGCTCCGGCTGCGGGTCCGGGCAAACAGCCAGTCGAAGAACTTTTCAAACAACGGCACCCGGGACAGGGCCTTGGCAGCCGGCCCCAGGAACAGGAGCACCGGTGCTACCGGAATCAGATTGCCGAGCAACGAGAGGGCGGCGGCCGGCAGGATGGGCATGCCCAAAACAAGATGGGAGACGGGGATGGCCCCCCGCAGCTCGATTACCGGCAGCATGGCGATGACAAGCGTGATCAGCCAGGCCGGCAGGCCCCAGGCTTCCAGCCGGCTTACCACCCCGATATTCTCGGCCCAGGCGGCCTGGTTGGCCGCCACCAACATGGCTGCCGCCAGCCCCCAAGTTCTCAATGCCCGCGGCATCAAATCCGACCCCTGGCCTTGGAATAGGTGAGCCCCAGCCATTCGTGCCAGCCGGCCTCGGCCAGCTTGAAACCGCCATGGTCGGGGAATAGGTCGGAGGGGTGGAAACGGGGCCGTTTTTTGTAGAGATAATCGGTGGGAGCGGCCAAGCAGCATAATCCGGCCCGCGAGAACAGGGCCATGGAGCGAGGCATATGGACGGCCGATGTCACCAACCACAGGCTGTCCCCCCCCACCATGGATTTAATGAATCGGGCCTGCTCTTCGGTGTCCCGGGACAGCGTCTCCAGGGCCAGATGCCTCCTGTCCACCCCCAGCGAGACGATCAGTTCGGCCATTCCCTCGGCCTCCGGAACAGGGTTGAACACCGGTCCTCCGGACAGAAGGATTGTAGCTTCCGGGCAGTGCCGGTGGATTCGCACCGCCTCCATCACCCGGAGGGCGGAGCTCACCGTCAACTGGGAGCCGACCGGTAGCCGGGGGTCGCTGGTCATGCCTCCACCCAGGACCACGATCCATCTGACCCCGGAATGCCCGGAGAAAGATTGGGGGGCCGGGTATCTGTCCTCCAGGCTTCTCACCATCACATTGCCCGGAAGGCCGTAACCAAACAACAGCAGAAAAACAAGCCCAGCCGTGGAGGTCACCAGCCCCAAGCCCCGCCTTCTGGCGCGCCAAGCCAAAAATAATCCCAAGCCTATCATAATGACGGCCAGGGGAAGTGGCGCTATCAGTCCGGAGATTATCTTCTTAAAAAGGAACATACCACTCTCATTTTTGCCTATTGCCCGGCCGCCCCTTCCGGTTAGTTATGATGCTCGCCATCAACTGGCCCAGGCCGACCGTTACCCGGGCGGGGCGAACCCTGCCCCGAAATTCCGTCAGGGACATGTCATCGATGAATCTGGCATCCCGGTTCAGGGCGTTCTCCGGCAGGGCCAGCAGGTCATATCCCCCGGCTTTGCCCGAGAGGGCCGCCAGAATGTCCTTTCCCCCCAACAGGCCGCTGACGGTCACCGACTCCCCGAACAGCAGGTTGGCAACGGGCAATATCTCACACTGCAGACCGTCTATCCTATTAAGCCTGGCAACCACCGGTCGGAGCACCCGAATGCCCGACCACCCGGTGGCCAGCAGTATCCTCTTAGCCATCCTCCGGGGCAGTTTCGGGGCAAGGCGTCCGAAATCGTTCCAAAAATTACGAACCATCCCCACCCCGTTATCCAACTGCGGAAAATCATCATACCACATTGATGCCGGAATGTCAAGTCCGGCATTAAGATATAACTCATCAGCAAAGTAAAGGATTGTTTTCCCGTGCCGATCCCGTAATTTCTTTTGTATTACTTTATATCCTCCGATTATTTGCCTTGATAATTCAGGTGTTACCTCTTTCAGGGGGTACAGCCCCTGTCGGTGTTTGGTCAGTCCCACCGGCACCACCGCCACGCTTTGCACCCCGGGGTAAAGGGTTGTCAGGTCGGATATGGTCCTGTCCAGAACCTTCCCATCGTTGATCCCGGGGCAGAGCACTATCTGGGTATGGAGTTCGATCCCCCCTCTTATCAGCCGGGACATGGCCCTAAGCAACCCCGCCCCTTTTTCAACTCCCAACATCATCCTGCGCCGCCGGGGATTGGTGGCATGCACCGAAATATAGAGCGGGCTCAAGCGCTGGGCCAATATCCGATCGATATCCACCGGGGTCAGGTTGGTGAGGGTTATATAGTTTCCGTGCAGGAATGAAAGACGAAAATCCTCGTCCTTGACATAAAGGGTCGGCCTCAGCCCGGGGGCCATCTGGTCCACGAAGCAGAAGATGCACTTGTTTCCGCACCAACGATACCGAGGCTCCTCCAGGGTCAGCCCCAGGCTTCGGTCGAACGGCTTCTCGATACCAACCCGCACTTTCCTTTTGCCTACCCGGGGGCGATAAATCAGCTCCAACCACTCATCGCTCTCCCCGAACCTTAAATCAATGGGGTCCCTTACCGGCTGCCCGTTGATGGAAATTAGATCATCCCCCGGCCTAAGCCCCGCTTTGCCGCCGGGACTGTTGCCAGCGACCGAAATTATTCTCATAGCTCACAAAATAGCGGGGAGATCTGCATCCCCCCGCTTACCAATATAGGTTAAAGTATGGGTTTACTTGTTTTCTTTGATAATTCTGACTTTATCCTTAACTGCTAATTTACTTGAAGATAAAGCCTTATAGCTTCTGCAAAGGGTGGAATTGACCATAACTTTGACTACCAGCAACTCGGCCTTGTCGAATGGCTCCAGGTCTAGTATTTCTCCGGTATCGGGGTTGCGGATCTCCTTCTGGCCATAGGCCACCAGCTTATCCCCGGGCTTAAGCCCCGATTTTGAGCCGATATCGACGTAGATCTCTCCGGTGCTCTCCAGCCGAATAATCTTTCCATCGCTGGATAAGGTTTTGTTTTGGCCATTCTCTACTGCCACAACGGCCTGCTGATTTTCGGATGGCAGGCTGCCCCGGAAGGCGTTGCGTAGCTGGGCGATGTTCCCGATGTAGAGCTGGTTCTGGGGCTCCAGTGCCAGGGCCTTGCCGTAGTTCTGCTCGGCGGTCTCAATCTGGCCCATGGCCTCGTAGGCCACCCCTAAATTATGCCATAAAGCGGCATCCCGGGAATTGGCGGCGGCCAAGCGCTCCCATATTTCAGCGGCCCGCCGCCATTCGCCCTGCCGGGCGTAGGCCGCCCCGGACTCGGCCGGATCGGACTTGGGCTTCAATAGCCGCTTGGCGACCGCGATGTAGTGGGGGGAAATGTCGTTCACAAACGCTTCGGTCACCTTTTCCAGCAGTTGGCTGAGTATCTGCTCGTCGCCGGGAATGTTGTCCTTGTAGCTGCGTTGGGAGCTGGCGTTGTGGGTCTTGCTGACCGCCACCTTGCCGCTGGCGATGTCCACCATCCGGTAGTTGATGGAGACGGTTCCGCTCTTGCTGGTCCGCTCCTCCGGCACCAACACCGTCTTCATAATCTCCTCCTTGACCTTGTAGGTCTTGTCGGAGAAAGGCTTCTTCTTTTCCACCTCCTGGTACTGTCCGGTACCCACCTTCTTCTCCACCATCTCGGTCCGGAGGTTGGTCTCCACGTTATAGGCCACTATCTCCCCGGTGATGATGGCATCCACCCCCAGCAGGCCTCCCAGCTCCTTGATGGTGGCGGGGTCGACCGCCCCGGTCATGTTGAAGGCGTGCTCCCTCATCACCGACTGGATCTTGCCCCGTTCCATTATCTGGTAATATCCCTGGCTGGACAGCTGGGATACCAGCACGTTGCCCACCGCCGGGCCCACCCCCCGCCGGGTGGGATCGTCGAAGTCCACCACCGCCAGCCGGGTGACCGCCGGGATCTGAAGGTTGGCCCGCTCCAGGCGCCGAAACCGGACCATGGTGGGGCCGCAGGAGGCCAGCAACAGCAAGGCGGCCAGGGCCAGACCGGCCCCAAGGGGATATCTTCTCATAACGTCCCTAATATCTGGTTTCAGTGATTACTCGCTGCGGCCCAGCTTTCTGTCCCGTTCCTGGTTCCAGCGAACCCAGTCGTCCTGGCTGTCCAGGATGGGGTTGAAGTTGACAATGTCATAGGTCCCGTCGGGGTGGATGGTGATCTCCATCTGGGCCTTGACGATCTGGACCCACTGTTCCAGGGTCACCTCGCGCGGCCCGGCTATCTCGGACGGCCCCTCGATCTCGCCCGGCCGGCCGCCGGCCTTGGCCTTCTTCTGTTCCATGAACTTGACCATCGGCTTGTTGTCCACCGCCACCTCGCCGCTGTAGACCGCTATCTTGGTGGTCTGGTCTTCGGAGACCGCCATCCGGTAGACCGTGCCCCGCACCGCCGCCACCGCGGTGGGCGACTCGATCTGGAATTTGGATTTCTTGCTGACCTTGTTGACGTTGGCCCACACCTTGCCGCTCCATACCTTGGCGGTGGCGGTCTGCGATCCGGTTTTGTCCTTGCGGGCGTCCACAATGTCCAGCTTGGAGTTGGAGTCGATCCGGATAATGCTGCCGTCGGCGAACCCCACCTCGGCCCGGGACTGGTCCTGGGTCCGGACCTTCTGGCCTGAGAGCAGGGGCTGGTTAAAGATGGCCTTGCCCCAGTCCTCCTTGGCCGGTTTCTGGACCTGGACCTGGCCGGTGTAGAAGGTGATCTTGGCCACCGAGGCGCCCTTGGCGGCCAGCTGGCCGGAGATCATCCCCAGGGCCACCAGGGCGGCGCCTAGGGAGATCCACATCACCCTGCCGGAACTTTTGCCTATATGCCTCATTTTGTCGCTCCTTGTATTAGGGTTATTTTTCCCTCACCAGATCCCCCGCCTTGAATCCCGACCCGGAGATGGCTTTGGCGGTGGCGAACTTTTCCTTGGCATCGGTCACCTCGATGGTGCCGACCATTTTCTCCTCGCTGCCCAACGAAAGGCCGGTGTCAGGGTCGATGATCTCCTCGCCCTGGGAGAAGACGTTGAAGACGTCGCCGGCCTTGACCCCGCCCTCGGCTCCGGGCTTGATCATCAGGGTCCGGTCGGGGTTGATTTTGAGCACCTTGCCGCTCCAGGGCAGCTTATCCATGGCCTTGGTGATCAGCCCGATCACCTTGTTGACCGCCTTGCGGGTGGCCTTGCCGGCCAGGGTCTGATCAAACCGGGCGTCGTTGGAGAAGTTGAACTCATCGGTGCTGACGTCCACCCCCTTCTTGGATTCCTCCTCGGAGAAGCCCTCGGCGGCCACGATCTCCCCGGTGGTTGTATTGACCAGCCTTACGTCCAATCCCACCCGGGCGGTCTTGTTGCTGACCCCTAGCCGGTTGAGCCCGCCCAGCTTGCCACCCAGCCCCCCGCCCACCGAGGATTCCTTCTCGCCAAATTCGTTGACGCTACCCAGCACGATCAGCTCCACCCCCAGCAGTTTGCCCACCTGGGCGGCGCTCTGGGGGGTTACCGCGCCGGATAGGCCCAGCTTCTGCTCCTTCATGACCTGCTCCAGCTGCTGCCGCTCGATGACCATGAACTGGCCGGACTTCACCAGGGCCGTGGTCAGCATGTCGGCCATGCCCGACCCGATATGCCAGGCGCCGTGCCCCGTCTTGTCCTCGAAATCGACCACCGCCACCCGTTTTTTTAGACCCGGCCCCTTATCGGCCGCCCAGGCCCGCCCCAGCGACGCCAGGAGCAGGGCTGCCAGGCATAGTGCAGTCAGTCTTCTCATTGTTATTTCCTCCGTCCTTGCTTATGATTTGCGGGCCACCAGCCGCAGGTTGATCTTGTTGGCGGTGCGGCTGATTATCCGGATGCTGAATCCGGAGAATCGCTTGTAGAGCAGTTCCGAGGCCAGCTGGCCGCTGTTGAACTTGGTGTCCACCTCTATCAGTCCGGTGGTTCCGGTCATGTCGCGTTCGGAGACCCCCTTGATGCCCCGCACCTCGTACTTCAGGATGTTCACCAGGTCGGTGTACATCTGGTAGTTGGCGATGCCGGTCACGTTCAGGGTGACGGTGTTGGAGCTCCGGGCGAACTTCTTGACGATCTCCTCGGCCAGGTAGTCGGCCGCCTTGTTGGCCGCCATCTCGATGGCCTTGGTCCCACCGGCCACCTCGTCGATGTGGACGGTCTTGTCGCTCTGGGTCTTGGAGACCAGCACCCGGCCGTCATCGGTGTTGATGGCCTTGACCGATACGGTGGATTGCATGGATTTCATGCCCCCCAGCATGTCGCTGACCCCCGGGGCCTCCTTGGCGAAGGACTTGCCCACGATGATCACCTCGGCCCCCGCCCGGTCACCGATGGCCGCCGCCGCCTGATCGTCACCCTGCATGGCAGCCAGGGCCTTGTCCTTGCGCATACTGCGCTCGGCGGTTTCCTGGTCCACGAACTCGAAGCCCTTGTTGCGCATGTTCTCCATGATGGTGTTCTCGGCCACGTTCAGGTTGACATCCAGACCGCTGTACTCGCTCTGGCCGATGTTGCGTTCGGTGATCAGCACCATCAGCCTAGGATTGCCGGCCCCCCGCAGGATGTCGGCCATGTCCTCCTTGATGGCTCCGGCCCGAACCTGGGCCTTGACCCGGACGTTGTAGGTCAGCCCGCCGTCGGCCTCGCCCTCGCTGAGAATGGAATAGGCCTTGACATAGCCCTTGGCCTTGGAGTAAATGTTGTCCTCCACCACCATGGCGTTTTCGACCACCGTACTGGAACTGACCACCGTCCCGGTCACCTGCTCCACCGCGTTGCGCAGGGCGTCCTGGATGGCCACGTCCCGGGCCATGGCCTTGTCGTTGTTCAGCACCGAGGCGGTGCCGTCGGTGGTGATCTCTCTCAGCTCGTCCTGGGCCCGGGCCGGGAATAGGGCCAGCGCCAGCAACCCTATTAGAATGATAGTCTTCTTCATTGTGCAATCAGCCCTCCGAAGTGTTTTTGGGAATAAACTGCGGGGAGAACGCAGGTGGGCACACCAAACCCCGTTCTCCCCCGCCAGATGCTATTCCGAACCCATTATTTTACTATGATCAGGACCCGGCACTTTTCGTAGATCTCGGTGTTGTCGGCGATGGTGGCCACCTTGTCGACATCGTTGTCGGAGATGACCAGGTCGGCCTTGTTGAGGCCGGAGGACTTGACCGCCCTGATCACCAGGGGGTTGGTCCCCACCCGCTCCACGTTGCGGCGGGCTTCATCCAGGCTCTTGGCGTAGGCCGCCACCCCGTAGTTAACCGCCGCCTCCCGGGGCACGAAATCCTGGCCGTAGATGCCCTCTCCCGACTCGTCCAGCACGTTGGGGACCATGGCCGGCACGGCGTCGGTCCCGGTGGCGTCAATGATCAGCCCGGTGTAGGTCTCGGGCTCCTGGGCGTTGAAATCGGGGGGCAGGTTGGCGAAGGTCGGGGTCTTGCCGCCCATCTGCTCGGGGTACAGCACATCGCCTACCTTGCCGTAGAGCAGCATCTCCATGTCGATCTCCACCGAGCCGTCCGACATGTAGCGGGGCTTGGAGGTGAAGCGGAAGTTCTTGACGATGCCTTCCACCCGGGTCTTGATGATGTCGGAGCTCATCATGGCGTTCTCCACCGTGGTCTCGGAGGTCAGCAGCACCCCGTTGAGGGTCTCCAGCATGTTGCGCATGGCGTCCAGCTGGGCGGCCCGCAGGGCGTTCTTGCGCTGGGCCGAGGGCGGCAGCTTGGGGTTGATGGCTCCCACGCCGGTGGCCCTGACGGCCTGGGTGGTCCAGTCCACCATGCCGGTGCCGATCTGCTGTTCCACCTGGGCCAGGGCCAACCCGGACATGACCGCCATGGCTATGGCCAAAATCGAAATCCTTTTAAGCATCTCTGTCTTCTTTTATTATGTTAGGGTCCGAAGCCTAGAAGTGAATGATTGCCGAGGCCATGATGTTGTGTGATTTTTCGTCGCCCTTGATGGCCACTCCGCTGAACTCAGCATCCACGTGGTTGGCCATGGTCAGCTCATAGGCCAGGTCCAGCATCAGCTTGCCCATCACCAGGCCGAAGCCGCCGGTGAAGGTCTTGCCAACCACTTGGCTGGTGTCGGTGCCGTCGCCGTACATCCCGGTGTAGACCCGGGGATCGGTGCGGAATCCCAAGCGCACCGGGAACACCGCGTTGTTGCCGCTGAAGATGTACTCCATGCCCACCCGGAACTGGTTGCAGTCCTTGTATCCGATCTCGTCGGTCTCCCCCTCCACCGTCACCTCGCAGCTGGAGAAGGGGCGGCGCTCAAAATCGGCCGCCAGGGTCAGCTTGTCGCTGGGCTTGAAGGCCAGGCCGAGGCCGAACATCAAGGGCATGCTGACCTCGATATCGGGCGAGGTTGTCGAGGTGTCTCCGGTGGTGCCGCCGTAATTCCAGCTCTCCTCCTCGGTGTATTTCTCGTTGAGGGTGAAGGGGAAGCGGAACATGGCCCCAATGTTGAATTTGTTGAAGGTCCCCAGGAAGCCGGCGTTCATGTTGAAGCCGGAGAGGTCCGATTCCATGGTGTATTCATAGGTATCGGATGGGTAATCGGGATAGGTCTCGCTGTATTCACTCTTGTAGCCGTTGATCATGATGTTGCCGGCCAGGCCCACCATCACCTGGGGGGTCACCTGCAGGGCCACCGCCGGGGAGATGGCGTCCAGGCCTCCGGTGGTCTTCTCCTCGTAGTTGTAGGGCACCCAGCTGACCCCGTCGAAGTACTCATCCTCGCCCTTGTGGACGTAGCCCATGTCGATCAGGCGCTGGTAGGCCACGGCGAACACCAGGTTCTTGTCGGACATCTTGGTGGGCAGCACCAGGCTGGCGAAGGCCGGAGCGATGTGGCTGACCGACTCGTCCCAGCTGTCGTTGTATTCGGGATAGGCATCGAAGGTGATCTCGTAGGAGAACTTCTTCATGTTGAACAGGCCGACCGCCGAGGCCTCGGGCTTGTCCAGCTGGGCCAGCCCGGCCGGATTCCAACCCACCGCAGTGGCGTCATCGGCCACCCCGATGAAGGCCCCGCCCATGCCCCGGGCCCGGGCCCCGGTGCCCATGATGTTGAAATCGATGTTCTGGGCCTGGGCCAGCGAGCCGATGGCACCCAGCAGCAAAAGCACTAAACCGATTTTGCGCATGGCAAATCCCTCCAAAATTTATAGGTTAATCAGTTATTGACTCCAAAATGGACATTCAGGTCTGGTTGGCTGTTTGCCTCCACCCCCTTTCGATCAGGTGTCTTTATGGCTTTATTGTCTGGTTACTTGGCCACCACCTTGTTCCCGGTGGCAAAGCTCTGCCCCTGTTCCTTCTCCACCACCTGGGCCTCGGACATCTTGGACTGGACCTCGGTCAGCAGCAGCTCGCCCAGCTTGGTCACCTGCTTGCCCAACACCTCCCCGGTCACCGGGTGGGTGATGGCCTCGCCCTCCTTGTACACCACCATCTTCATGCCCTTGCGCATGCCCTTGGCCGAGCCCACGTCCAGCACGATGTTGGGCACGTCCACCTTGATCACATAGCCCTCCACCAGCGGCACGTCGTTGTAGACCTGGATGGCGATGTCGGTGGCCATGTTCTTGACGTCCTGCAGGGAGTTCTTGGGGCTGTAGGCGTCCTTGGCGGTGATGATCACCCCGGACTCGGTGTCGATCAGCCGGGCGTCGATCCCCACCCCTTCCCCGGTCGAGGAGATGGAGCCGATCAGGATGGCGTCCACCCCGATCATCTTGCCTACCTTGACCGCCTTGTCGGGGTCGATGGCCCCGGTCATCCCCAGCTTTTGCTCATTGAGCACCTTGTCGATCTGGGACCGCTCGATGATCTTGAACCTTTTCAGGCTGTAGAGCGAGGTGATCATCTTGTCCTGAACGGTGTTGGTGATGTAGGGGTCGCCGCCCTTGTTGTCGAAGGGCAGCACGGCTATGGACAGGCGGTTGCCCACCTGGGTGACCCGGGTGGGGTCGTAGGTCAGGGCGCCCACCGGCAGGGTCCCCACCTCGCTGGACGAAGTCCTCCGATCGGCCTCCTTGCGGGCCAGCTTCTCCCTCTCCTCGGACAGGCGGCGTTCCTCCAAAGCCAGCTTCTTGGCGGTGGCCTCGTCGGCCTCCTTTTTCTGGCGCTCCAGGGCGGCGGCCTGCTCGGCCAGACGCTTTTTCTCGCGCTCCAGCTGCTCCCGCTCCCGGGCCAGCCGCTTCTCCTCCTCCCGGTCCACATAGGGGGCGGCGGCCGAAGGCGATGGGGCGTCGCCCCGGCCTATCTTGTCCAGATACTCCCGGGCCCGCTTGGAGGGCGAAAAGGCCAGGGACAGCTCCAGCGACTTCCTGGCGTTGGCCACATCCCCCAGGTTGTAGTAGCAGATCCCCATCTCCCGGTGGGGGAAATAGTCCATAAAGTGCATGCCGTACATCCGGAACTGGGGCTTGTCCTTGAACTCCAGGGAGATGGCGCTGCGGAACTCGTCGATGGCCCTCTCCCAGTTGCCCGTCTTCATATAATTTAGGCCGTCCTCGTAATAATTATACCACTTGCCCCCGGCATATATGGTGGCCGGCAGAATCAGGGCCACTATAAGATCGGAAGAGCACACGTCTGAACTCCAGTCACCGAATACGATCTC
>CALGNM010000025.1 GCA_937958665.1 uncultured bacterium
CTGAAGACCAATATGGGGGCTGGCCACGGAGGGATGAGCGGCCGGTTTGACTACCTGCAGGATGAGGCCTTTGAATATGCCTTCCTGCTGGACCTGATGGGGATCGGGCGTTGATGGCCACGGCCCCCGCCCGGCGGAAGGTGCTGATTTACGCCTGTGCCGTGGTTCCCTCGTTTTTCTGGGGTTTTTCCTTCATCTGGATGAAGATGGCCTACCAGCATTACCGACCAATCACGGTGGTCTTCATCCGGTTGGTGTTGGCAGCCGTCTTTCTGAGCTTGTTCGTGGCCCTGTCCGGAAAACGGCAGAAGCTGAGGCCGGGCGACTATAAGAAGTTTCTGCTGTTGTCGTTCTTCGAGCCTTTCTGCTATTTCCTGGGCGAGAGCCATGGCATCCGCCTGGTGACTCCCACCACCGCCGCGGTCATCATCTCCACCATTCCGGTGGTCACCCCCCTGCTGGCCTATTATTTCATCCGGGAGCGGCTGAAGGCTGTCAACCTGGCCGGGATGGGGCTTTCCTTCTGCGGGGTGCTGGTGATGGTGGGGGAAGGCGGCCTGGGCGGCTCCCTGCCTGGCATCTTGCTGCTATTCTTTGCCGTGGCCAGCGCAGTGTTCTACGGGGTGATGCTCAAGAAACTATCGGCCGATTATTCCCCCTTCGTCATCGTTCGCAACCAGAACCTGATCGGGGCCTTCTTGTTCCTGCCCCTATTTCTGCTGCTGGATTGGGGGCACTTCGCCTCGGTGACCCCCACCCGGGAACTGATGCTGACCATCCTTAACCTGTCCCTGTTCGCCTCCACTTTGGCGTTTCTGATGATCACGGTGGCGGTCAGGGAGCTGGGCCTAAGCCGCACTAACATCTTTGGGAACCTGATCCCGGTGGTGACGGCCGTTTTTTCCTACCTGATGTTGGGGGAGCAGTTCGGCCGACAGAAGCTTTTGGGAATGGCTTTGGCCCTGGCCGGGCTGTTTATCTCCCAGTTGAACCCCCAGGGCCTTTTCCTGCGAACTGAAGAGTAGGAATACAAAAGGCCGGCCGTCCCATCAGGGACGGCCGGCCTTGCTTGACCCCGGTTATTTTTCGCTTTCCACAGTTATCTTGACGATTCGTTCGATGCGTTTGAGCCCGGCGTTGTCCATCCGGGTCAGGTGCTTGTTGATCTTGGACAGGAGCTTTTCCCGTTCGACCACCGCTGCCGAAGCCGGCTTGCGGTTCTTGCTGAGATCCAGCTTGGAGGGGCAGAGGTCGCAGATGGGCACATTAAGGGCTCCAGCCACCTTCTCCAGGGTCCGGATGGTGGGGTTGACCCTGGCCTGTTCGATGAAACCTATGTAGCGGTAGTCGAAGCCGGCCCGGGCGCCCAGCTTCTCCTGGGAAAGCCCCCGCTCCTTGCGCAGCTTGCGGATTCTGGCTCCCAGTAACTTGATGAAAGCCTCCATGGATATTCCTTTCTTCGTTTTTGCCATCGTTGGGCTTTATCGGGATCAGATATATAAGCGTAATCGTAAAGCAATTGTACCACTATATAATGCAAAAGTAAATAGGCTTGACAACAAATATTAGGCATTGGGCCAGGACAGACAAAAGAAGAAGCCCGGGAGAAACCCCGGGCTTGGCATCCATGGTACCGCTACGGGGAATCGAACCCCGGTTTGATGGCTGAGAACCATCCGTCCTAGGCCACTAGACGATAGCGGCATTGGTGAACTCAATAATGCAATTTTAATATATTGACGGCCAAATGTCAAGATGCCGGATTATAAAAATGCCGGCCCAGCCAACGGGAAATCATTAATACTTGCAATATCCCCCCCCGGGGGGTATACTGGTAGTCAGCAGGTCCTAATAACAACACAAAGGAGAATCCAGATGTTCAAGAAAAACGGCCGGTTCGATAAAAAACGTTCGGCTGGCAAGATCCCCCACAAGTTCAGCCGCGAGGGGGGGGTGAACAGCGGCCGCCGGGGGCCTGCCTTTGAAAAGCAGATGTACAAGGCCACCTGCCACAAATGCGGAGCCGAATGCCAGGTGCCGTTCAAGCCGGCCGGCGACAAGCCAATCTACTGCCGGGATTGTTATCATGCCATGGAGGGATCGGAGACTGCCCGCCCGGTCCGCCGGGGAGGTTTTCACCAGATCGGAAGACACACGTCTGAACTCCAGTCACCGAATACGATATCGTATGCC
>CALGNM010000026.1 GCA_937958665.1 uncultured bacterium
GTGGCTGGCGGCCGAGTACGACCTGGCCCTGAACGACAATCTGGATGACCAGCAGTACGGGGAGGGCTACGGCTATTTGAACCTGGGGCTACGCTGGCTGTTCAGCCAGAAGCTGATGCTGGAGTTCGACCTGAAGAACATCCTGCGCAACGGCCCGGAGGGGCAGGAATCGGCCCGGATGGGTCGGACGGTGAAGATCTCCTATTTCGACGCCTTTTGATGCCGACAAATGCAAGAGATGGGCCTGCAGAGAACTGCAGGCCCATCTCTTTTTCTGGCCAGCTAGCCCAGGGCGCTCCGCAACAGCCTCTGCCCGAATAGCATATCCCTCCAGCAATCGCCGTCCCCGGCGAACGGCCACCACAGCAGGCGGGGCTGGCTCCATTTGATATCCAGGTCCAGATCTACGATCTCCGGGCTGTTGCGGTTGGCCATCATGGTCAGCAGCACCTCGGCCATGCCCTGGGCATCCCGGCGCCCGTAACGGCAGGACCGGTAGTCCACCCCTTCGTCCGCCGGGCTCAGGGACACCTCCCCCTGTAGCCGGTTGGTGAGCTCAAAGCTCAGGTTGCCGGTATAGTTGATAAAATTGGTGGTGCCGAAGGCGGCCACCAGCACCCGGCCGGGCAGCTTCAGGGTTTCCCGGTTGGTTTTGGCCCTGGGAGTCATGATATCCGGCCGGCTCTGGAAGATGCTTTGGACGGCCCTGGCCTCCATCCGGGAGGCCTTGGCCTGACAGGGAAGCAGCCAAAGCGGCAGGCGCAGGTCCGGCTGCCCCTGGACGGTTACCAGCGCCTGGTCCAGCCTATAAACCGAATCTCCGGACAGCTCGCAGGCCAGCCGACAGTGAAGGCACTGGGTTAGGACATCGTCCTCCGCCACCTTCAATTTGGCCCCGCACTGGGGGCACTTCAGGGGTATCAATCGCACCACGGCTATACCCTCCAGATCAGCCAAGCTACCCGGTCGGCCAGGCGTTCCAATACCATGCGGCTGAGGGCGCTGCCCCCCAGCACCAGTCCCGCCAGCAGGAACGGGGCCAGCAGGGCCGCCCAGCCCTGGCCCTTAAGCTCCGGGGGGGCCAAAGCCAAAGCCAGGGCCAGGGCCCCGGCCAGAGTCAGGGTCAGGTACCTGGTCGGGGGGGCAACTTTCGGCCGGCCGAAGCTGTTGACCGAAATCCTGGAGCCATCTACCCCATCGACTAAACAATAATGGCGGCCCCGCGGGGTGAAACCCATCACCCGCCAGGCCGGGTAATATATCAGCCTCCTCCTCTGCCGGAGCAGGGATATCCGGCTGATCAGGTTCAGATACCCCTGATAGGGGAAAAGGAGCTGGCCCCGGAAATATTTGGCCGACCGCTCCATCACCTCCCGCTCGGTGGCGGCGTCCGGCTCCAACACCAGGCCCAGCCGGGATAGTCCGGCCCGGTCCTCGGGCACCAGGGAAGCCTCGGTGGCCTTTTGTTTGATCCCGCCGCTCCCCAGCTCCCCCCATCTGACCCCCAGCTTGCGGAAATCCTTGCTCAGCCACAGGGTCTTCTTCATCACCTCTCCCCCGGTCTTAATCCGGACCTCTCTGGTGCGGCCCCGGTCGTCCTCCGGGGTGGTGATCACCTTCTCCACCACCGGCCTCTGGCCTCCGACAAACCCGAACACCTCGGCCTCCACCTGCCAGACCGGCACGAAGACCAGCTGGGCGGCAATGACCTCGAAGGGCAGCTCCGTGGTTTGGCCGGCCAGGGACAGGGCCGCGTTGCGCCTGATTTTTGGCTCGATATAATAACGGTAGAAACCTGTCTCCGCCCCCAGCGCCACCGAAGCCTGGCAGGAGGGGCATTGGGCCAGCCGGCTGCCCGATTCAACCTGTAATGGGGAGCTGCACAGGGGGCAGGACAGGGCGGTCACTTGTGCCATGACCAGCCCTCCCACACTATCCCGGCAACAACCTCCAGGACGAAGAAGGTCAACCCCAGGACGATGGTCCTGGCCAACAACCCCGGGATCAGCAGGGCCTCCATCAGAAACAGGGTCCCGGCCCCGGCCAGCAAACCCCACTTCTGCCAGAGGCGTTGCCGGCGGGCCGGCAGATATCCAGCCATCCGGCCGGTGGAGGCCTCTATAACCGCCGAACGCCTGGTCCCGCCATAGCTGAAGGAAGCGGTAAAGCATGGCACATAGACCAACTCCTCGTCCGGACCCGGCGGGGGTCCCTCCATCATCTCGAACCCCCCGGCCCGACCCGGAGCGAATGGCTGGTATTCCCCGGGCGGCAGCCCGAGCTCCTCCAGATAGGTGGCGTCCGGCCCGCCGGCCAGACTGTAACGGCGGCCGGTTTTACCCCCTGCGGCGGCCCCCGGCCGGGAAAGCCAGGGCACCCAAAGCCCCCGGCCCAACTCTAGGCCGCTGGCCGAGCCCTGGTAGTTCTCCCACAGCCAGGCCGACAGCAGACGGTGGCACTCAGAGCGCAACAGGGCCGGCCGGATCAGCCAGCGGTCAACGGACGACCCGGATGCAATGTATAGGCGCGACCCGCAGAATGGGCAGGCCGCCAACCGGCGCCGGGCCGGGATATAACCCAATTCGGCCCCGCACTGGGAGCATCGCCTGTTTGTATCTCCTTGACTTTTCCCCATCGCTACCTTATCATTGGTCCGATGAATGATGAATTGAAACCTTCCCTTAAGGGACTGGATCTTCCGGAGCTGGTCCGGCTGCTGGAGCCGCTGGGGGCCCGGGCCTTCCATGCCCGCCAGATCATGGCCTGGTTCTACCAGCGGGGAGTGTCGGACTTCTCACAGATGACCGACCTGTCCAAGAAATTGCGCGAAGGACTGCTGGCGGGCTTTCGGGCCGACGAACTGCGGATCAAGACCGGCCGGACATCCCGGGACGGCAGCCGCAAGGTCCTGTATCAGACCGGCGACGGGAAACAGCTGGAAAGCGTCCTGATCCCCAGCCCGGGCCGTTTTACCGCCTGCCTGTCCACCCAGCTTGGCTGCCGCCTGCAATGCGCCTTTTGCGCCACCGGGGCCATGGGGTTCGAGCGGGACCTGGCCCCCGGCGAGATAGTCGACCAGCTTTTCCACCTGCAGCATCTGGCCGGTTGGGAGAACCGCATCACCAACGTGGTGTTCATGGGAATGGGCGAGCCCCTGCTGAATTATGAGCGGACCCTGGCGGCGGCCCGGCTGATCAATTCGCACCGGGGGTTCAACATCGGGGCCCGGCACATCACCATCTCCACCGCCGGGGTGGTGCCGGGGATCCTCCGGCTGGCCCGGGAGCCGGAGCAATTCAAGCTGGCCATCTCCCTGAACGCCACCACCGACCAGGCCCGCAGCCGGCTGATGCCCATTAACCGGAAGCACCCCATAAACGAATTGCTGGCGGCGGCCCGGGAATACACTAAAATCCGGGGCAAGCTGGTGTTCTTCGAGTACATCCTGCTGTCCGGGGTCAACGACACCCCGGACGATGCCCGGCGCCTGGCCGAACT
Organism: uncultured bacterium; assembly: GCA_937958665.1. Taxonomy (GTDB): domain Bacteria; phylum Edwardsbacteria; class AC1; order AC1; family EtOH8; genus CALGNM01. The sequence continues at coordinate 3,499 of CALGNM010000026.1, forward strand.
GCTGCAGGGCATACCCGGCAAGGTCAACCTGATCCCCTTCAACCCCGGGGACGGCAGCCGGGGGCTGAGGCCCTCCCCACCCCAAAGTCAGCAGGCCTTCTTCGACAGCCTGCACCGGCTGGGGGTTCCGGTCACCATCCGGATGAGCAAGGGCCGGGACATCAAGGCCGCCTGCGGCCAGCTGAGGGCTCTGTCCCGCAATGCATAATAATAGGCGGCAATCTGACAAGGCCCGGCCTTACGGCCGGGCCTTGTCGTCATTTGAAGAACCGGGCGATGGTTTCCACCACCTGGTCCTGCTGGCCCCGGGTTATCTCGGGATAGATCGGCAGGGAGAATACCTGGCTGGCCGCCTCCTCGGCCACCGGGAAGCTGCCCTTCCGATGTCCCAGAAATTCGAAGGCCGGCTGCAGATGCAGGGGAATGGGATAGTGGACCGCGGCGGATACCCCGTTCTGTCCTAAAAAATCGACCATGGCGTCTCGCTTGAAGGTCCGCAGAGTGTACTGGTGGTAGATGGCCTGGTTGTAGGTGCGGACCCGGGGGGTCTGGATCTCCGGCAGGTCCCGGAACCGCTGGTCGTAATAGGCCGCCTTTTCCTGGCGGTCCTGGTTCCATTTTTCCAGGTGCTTCAGCTTGACCGACAGGACCGCCGCCTGTATGGCATCCAGCCGGGAGTTGATCCCCAGCCTGACGTGGTGGTACCTCCGGTCCTGGCCGTGCTGGCGGAGGATCCTGACGACGCGGTCCATCTCCGGGTCATTGGTCAACACCAGTCCCCCGTCCCCGTAGGCCCCCAGGTTCTTGCTGGGGAAGAAGCTCAGCCCGGCGATATCCCCCAGGCTCCCGGTCTGCCGCCCCTTGTATTTCGCCCCCAGGCTCTGGGCGCAGTCCTCGATAACCTTCAGGCCGTGTTTTTTGGCGATCTGGATGATCTCGTCCATGTCGGCCGCCTGGCCGTAGAGGTGGACCGGCATGATGGCCTTGGTCCGCGGGGTGATGGCCTTCTCCAGCTGGGCGGGGTCCATATTGAGGGTATCCGGGCAGACATCGACGAACACCGGCTTGGCCGGTATCCAGCAGATGACCTCGGCGGTGGCGATGAAGGTAAAGGGGGTGGTGATGACCTCGTCGCCCTCCGAAACCCCGGCGGCCTTGAGGGCCAGATACAGGGCGTCGGTGCCGGAGTTGACCCCGATGCCGTACTTGACCCCCACGAAGTCGGCCACCTCCTGCTCGAACCGCTCCACCGTCTGCCCCAGCACAAAGCCGCCGCTGGAAACCACCTGGGCTATGGCCTGGTCTATCTCGGGCTTGATGGTCCGGTACTGGGCCACCAGGTCCAGCAGTTGAATCCTTTTCTCTTCCATCTTCGCTTTTCCATCTATGTTATTTTTATGGTTGACGCCCGATCAGGACCGGTCCAGGCTGCAGCTTAAAGCCAGGTCGGGGATGTTCTTCATCACGAACTCGGACAGCATCTGGCGGGCCTCCCGCGAGGTGGCGGACTGCATCACCCGCTCGGCCAGCTGGCGGCATTCCCCCGCCTCCAGCCGGAGCACCATCCGCTTGATCTCCGGCACCGAGACGGCGTTCATGCTCAGCTCGTCGATCCCCAGCCCCAGCAACAGCGGCAGAGCCAGAGGGTCGGCCCCCATCTCCCCGCACAGCCCCACCCAGATCCCGGCCCGGTGCCCGGCCTGGATGACCTGGCGGATCAACTGAAGCACCGCCGGATTGAATGGATCGTAGAGCTTGGCCACCCGCTCGTTGACCCGGTCGACCGCTAGGGTGTACTGGGTCAGGTCGTTGGATCCGATGCTGAAGAAGTCAACCTCGGCGGCCAGCAGGTCGGAGCTAAGGGCCGCGGCCGGAGTCTCGATCATCACCCCCAGCTGGCAGTGCCGGTCGAAGGGCTTTCCGGACGCCTCCAGCTCCTGGCGGATGGAGGCCAAGATGGCCTTGGCCTGCCGCACCTCGTCCAGACAGCAGATCATGGGCAGCATGATCTTGACCGGCCCATGGGCCGAGGCCCGCATGATGGCCCTCAGCTGGGCCCGGAATATCTCAGGGCGGTCCAGGCAGAACCTGATGGCCCGCCAGCCCAGGAAGGGGTTGGACTCGGCAGCATAGCCCTGCCCCCCGATCTTGTCGCCCCCCAGATCAAAGGTCCGGATTATCACCGGGTCCGGGGCCAGCTTCTGGACAACCGTCCGGTAGATCTGATACTGCTTCTCTTCGTCCGGCAGCTGGGAGGAGGTCAGGTATAGGAACTCGGTCCTGAAAAGCCCGATGCCCCTGGCCCCGTGGGCCCTGACCGAGGGGATCTCCTCGGGCAGTTCGATGTTGGCCGACAGCTTGATCCTGACTCCGTCCCTGGTCACCGGCTCGGACTTGCGTAGGCGTTTGAGTTCGACCAGGTGCCGGTGGTATTCCCTCTGTTCGTTCTGGTAGTATTCCAGGGTCTCCGGCAAGGGGTCCAAAATCACCACCCCCCTTGTCCCGTCCACAATGGCCTGGGTGGCCTGAGCCGCCGGCCCCAGAATCCCCCTGATTCCCACCACCGCCGGGATCTCCAGGGAGCGGGCCACGATAGCGGTATGGGAGGTCTTGCCCCCGGTCTCGGTGATGAAGCCGGCAATGCTGCGGGAGGACATCAACGCGGTGTCGGCCGCCGATAGTTCATGGGATATCAGCACCGAACCCTTGGGCAGCTTCCCCAAAACTGACGGGGTCCCGGCCTGGATGTGCTTGACCACCCGGCCCGAGATGTCACGGATGTCGGCCACCCTTTCCTTCAGGTAAAGGTTGCTGGAGGCCTCGATGGTGGCGATCACCTGCCCGATGGCCTCCTGGAAGGCCGACCCGGCGTCCTGCCGGTTGGCCCGGATCCTGCCCAGGGTGTCATCGATCACCGTCTGATCCTCCAGCATCATCAGCTGGGCGGTCCACAGCTCGGCCTCGTCCCTACCCAACCGGCCGGCGATCATGTCCCTCAACTCGGCTATTTCCTGGCGGGCCCGGGCCAGGGCCGAATTAAACAGGGCCATCTCCGCTTCGACATCTCCGGTCGTCCTTCTTTTCAGCGCTGGCACTGTGTGGCGGTAGATGTAGGTCCGGCCGAAACCGAAGCCCGGCGAGGCCGCAATCCCGTAGTATCTGCTCTCCTGGGCCATGGTCAATCCTCGTGAAATTTATCGGCCACCAGCTGGGCCAGGGCCGCCAGGGCCTCGGCCTCATCGGGCCCGTCGGCCCGGATCACCAGGGTGCTGCCGGGCTCGGCCGCCAGCATCATCACCCCCATGATGCTCTTGGCGTTCACCTCCAGATCGTCCTTGCTGACCCAGATCCTGGACTGGTAACGGCTGGCGGTCTTTACGAACAGGGCCGCCGGACGGGCGTGCATGCCCAGGCGGTTGACGACGGGTGCTTTGATCTGCTGCATCAGCCCTCTTCAATCCCGATCTTGATGTTCAGGTTGTATTCCTGGCCGGGCTCCAGCCCCAGCCGGGTGTGCCACAGGAAGCAGGAGCACTGGTAGTTGCGCTCCAGCCCGGCCTCCGACTGGGAGACGGTCTCCACCGGGTGCCGCCACAGGTCCCAGGGCCGGTCCAGGTTGAATTTGACGGCCAGCCGGCGGTAGCCATCGTGGACCGACAGGTCGGCCAGTCCGGCATCCTGGGCGGCCAGGTCCAGCCTGGGGGTGGAAAGCCGGCAGCGGCTGGTGCAATGGCGACCATCCCCGGACGACAGCAGACCCAGGTTGAACTCCACCCCCGGGCGGATGGCCAGCGAACCGTCCCCCAGGTTGCGCCAGCGGTAGCCTATCTCCAGCCAGGGGCCCTCCCCCAGCCTCAGAGTTTTGGATATCTCCATGGAGCCCGATCGGCGAACCAGCTTCAGCCGGACCTCCGAACCTTCGGCCGTCAACTCTGCCGCCCATTCCCGACCCAGGGTCGGATCACCCTCAGTCTGGCGGCAGGCGGCAAACTGCTCCAGGGTGGAGCCATCAGCCAGCAGGTGGTCGATAAGGCCCACCCGGCGCTGGAGGTCGTAATGCAGGAGGCTTTCCAGCCCCTCCTCCTTGGCCACCATGGCCTCGTGGATGCTCCGGCCCTGGTTCACGCCCTGGCCGGACAGGCTGGAAATCTTCCGGTGGTAGCTCTCCGGACGGCGGGCCAGGGTGTCAAACAGGTTGAGCTCCTTGCCTCTGACGTCCCATTCGAAGATGCTGCCTCCTTGGGCCGGCGAGACATAAAGGTTCATGGCTCGGTTGGAGAGCAGAACCTCGTCCTTCCCGTCCCCGTCGAAATCAAAAACCTCGGCCCGGGGCACAGCCGCCCCGGAGCCCTGTCCGGCCAGATTCTCCGCCCGGATCAGGTGGCGATAGAGGGCCTCCCTCAGGTGGGGCAGGTACAGCCCGCCGAAGATGCCGTGCCAGTAACCGCAGTTGCACTGCCCCCGGTAAAGCTCCCGAACGGCTTCCTCGCCGGCGTTGCGGCACATGCGTCCGACCTGAAGCATCTTGCGGTAGATGTTATTGGACTCCGGATATTTGACCAGGAAATTGCGCCAGATGCCGCCCCGCACGAACGGGCTGAAGCGCTGGTAGCTGCCCTCGGCCTTCAGCCGGCCGGCCAGCTCCTGATAGACCTCCTCGGATTCCGGCTCCAGCACCCATTCCCCCATCTCGGAGTAGGAGCCGGTCGGCAGGTAGACCCTGCCCAACGGGGGGCCGGCCAGGCAGTCGGAGAAGGTGGCGGTCTCGATCCAGTCCCGGTTGGAATGCAAAGCCTCCAGGAAGCGGTTCAGCCAGCCCCGGCCGTAGGCCAGATCATGGGTTCCGGGCCAGATGCCGAATTTCTCCCCGTCGTCGGCCAATACGGCCAGCCCCCCCTCCCCGGACTGGTGCAGCTCCCGCAGTCGGTCCATCACCTCGTCCACCTCGTGGAATGGTATCAGGTATCGAAGTTGCTGGCTGATGGGGAAGACCGAGAGGCTCCGCCCCTGGTCCTCGGTCAGATAGCGGCCGTTCAGCCTGGATTCCGCCAGGCCGGCGCACTTGAAGTGATAGTCGTCCAGTACGGTGTAGCTGATTCCGGCCCGGGCCAGGATGGAGGCCAACCCTGGTTCCCACACCCGCTCGGCCACCCAGGCCCCCTGGGGCTGGCTCCCGAACCGCTCCTTCAGATAGCGGGACATCATCCCCAGCTGTCCCCGCTGGTCCTCCTCGGGTATGGCCGGCAGAATGGGCTCGTAGAATCCCCCGCCCATCAGCTCTATCTGGCCGGCCCGGGCCAGGCCCCTCACCTGGTCCAGATACTCCGGGTGATGCTGTTCCAGCCATTCCCACAAACAACCGCTATTGTGCAGGGTAAAGCGGAACCAGGGGTTCTGGGAGGCCACCTCCAAGAACGGCCGATAGGCCTTCTGATAGGCCTCCTCGAACACGAAATCGAAGTTGCCCACCGGCTGGTGGTTATGGACCCCAAAGATGAACTTGAGCTTGGGCATGGTTTATTATGACAGTGAATTACTTGGAGTACATAGGCCGGCGCTCTATTCCAGATCGTCGTCGATGTAGCGGGCGGCCTCGAATTTCTTCTGGATCGAATCCAGCAGACGGTTGTTGAACTCCTCGGCGCTGCTGTAGCCGCACAGTTTCAGCAGCTGGTTCATGGCCAGCACCTCGGAGATGACGCTCAGATTCTTGCCCGGCACCACCGGCACGGTGATCAGCGGTATCTCCACCCCCAGGATGGTGGTGGGCTTCTCGTCCAGCCCCAGCCGCTCATAATCCTCGTCGGGCGACCAGCGTTTGAGCCGAACCTCCACCTCGACCCGCTTGCGCATCCGGACCGAGCGGATCCCGAACAGGGTGGTCAGGTCGACTATCCCGATTCCCCGGATCTCCATGTGGTGCTGGAGCATCTGGTTGCCGTAGCCCACCAGAACGCTCTGCCCCCGCTTTTTGATGGTCACCACATCGTCGGCCACCAGGCGGTGGCCCCGCTCGATCAGGTCCAGGGCACATTCGCTCTTGCCGATCCCGGAGTCCCCGGTGTAGAGCAGGCCCACCCCGTAGACGTCCACCAGGGTGCCGTGGACCACGGTGGTGGGTGCCAGCTTGTTGTCGATGTAGGATGACAGCCGGTGGATGAACTCGGTGGTGTCGAGGTCGGTCCTCATCACCGGGATTCCTTTGGCCCGGGCCTCCTCCAGCAGTTCGGGATGCACCTCCAGTTTCTTGGTGACCATGATGCAGGGCAGCTCGTAGGCGGTGATCCGCTTGATGGCCTCGCGGCGCCGGTCGGGCGACAGGGTCGCCAGGTAGCCGGTCTCGGTGATGCCGATGATCTGGACCCGCTCCCACAGTAAATACCCCATATAGCCGGTCAGGGCCAGACCCGGGCGGTTGGTGTCGGCAATGATGATCTTGCGTTCCAGGCCGGATTCGCCGGTCAGCAGCTCCAGGTGCAGGGACTCCTGGCGCTCGTCCAGCAGCTCCCTTACCAGTACCGTCTTCATGGCCCCTCCCCGGTTACTGAGTTTTTCTCAAGGTGGTCCTCTTGCGGTCGGTCTTACGGTCCTTGGCCTTCTTCACCTGGACCTCGATCTTCTTGACGGCCATGTCCACCGCCGCCCTCATGTCCCCGGCCTGCTCCTTGGCCATCAGCCTCACCCCGCCGGGCAGGTGGATGGACACCTCGGCTATCTGGCGGTTCTTCTCCCCAGCCAGTATCACCTTGGCTTCCACGATCCGGTCGAAGAATTTAGCCAGCTTGGCCACCCGGTCCTCGATGTCGGAGCGCAGCGGGTCGGTCAACCCGTCGAAATGCCTGGTGGTGATGTTCAGTTCCATGGCTCCTCCCTTCTAGATTTTGGTTCTTCCCGGTTTATGGTGAAAATTGCTGCCGTAACTGCTGGTTCACATCCTGAAAGGTCTGGCGGGCCCGGTAGGAGCTCCTGACCAAAGGCCCGGCCACCACTGCCCTAAGGCCCAGCCCATCCTGTCCGTAGGCCCGGCATTCCTCGAACTCCTCCGGATCCCAATATCTGTCCACCGGGTGGTGGAGCGGCGACGGGGCCAGGTATTGCCCGATGGTGACGATGCTGCAGCCCGCCCGGCTCAGGTCGGCCAGGGCTATCTTGATCTCCTCCCGGCTCTCGCCCAGGCCCACCATCAGCCCGGATTTGGCCGTCAGGCCCGCCCGGCTGACCCGCTCCAGCAGGTTCAGCGATCGGCGATAGTCGGCCTGGGGCCGGACGGTTGGGTACAGCCGGGCCACCGTTTCCAGGTTGTGGTTGAACACCTCGGGCCGGGCGGCCGCCACCCGGTCGATGGCCGCCTGGCTTCCCTGGAAGTCAGGGGTCAGGACCTCAATGGACACCCCGGGGTTGCGCTCCCTGACTTTATTCATCACCCGGACAAAATGGCCGCTTCCCCCATCCCCCAGGTCATCACGGGTCACCGAGGTGATTACCGTATACTTCAGCCCCATCTCGGAGGCCGCCCAGGCCACCTGCTCCGGCTCGCCGGGGTCGGGCGGGGCGGGTTGGCTCTTGGCCACCGCGCAGAACCGGCAGGAGCGGGTGCAGCTGCCGCCCAGAATCAGGAAGGTGGCGGTGCCCTCGGAGTAGCAGTGATTGCGGTTGGGGCAGCGGGCCTCCTGGCAGACGGTGTAGAGGCCCCGCCCCTGAATGATCCCGGACACCCGGCCGATCGCCGGGGTCCGGACGATGCTCTGCTTGAAATGAGGCGGCAGGGCGACGCCCCGCCTGAAACCGCGGTTTCCCTTCTTTTCCCGTTCCATAATCAGTCCCGGCGACGGCGCAGCTTGGCCGGCAGGATCTTGAGCTCCTCCCGGTACTTGGCCACCGTCCGTCTGGCTATCTCCACCGACTGGCCGCTCAGCCGGTCCGCCACTTCCTGGTCGCTGAGAGGCTTTCTGGGGTCCTCCTGGCTGATCATCTCGGCGATCTTATCCTTGATCGACTTGGCCGAGTCCTCGCCGCTCCCCGACTTAAGGCCCACCCCGAAGAAATAGCGCACCGGCAACATTCCGTTGGGGGTGATCACGTATTTATTGTGCACCGCCCGGCTGACGGTGGACTCGTGCATCTGAATGTCCTGGGCGATCTGCTTCATGGTCAGGGGCTTGATGTGCCGGATGCCCTTCTCCAGAAAATCCGACTGCCGGGCGATGATTGATTCCATGATCCGGGTCAGGGTCCGGCGCCGCTGTTCTATCATCCGGACGATGAAGCGGGCAGCCTCCAGCCGCTTGGTCACGTACTCCCGGTCCTGGGGGCTGGATTTGCGGGCCTGGGACAGGATCTGCCGGTAGCCGCTGGTAAGCCTCACTTTGGGCACCTCCCGGTCGTTGATGGTCACCTGGTACTGCCCGTCCCGCCTCTCGATGATCAGGTCGGGATAGACGTACTGCGGCTCCTCGCTGGAGAAAGATCGGAAGAGCACACGTCTGAACTCCAGTCACCGAATACGATC
>CALGNM010000027.1 GCA_937958665.1 uncultured bacterium
CCTTCAGTCCCGATTTGTTGATCTCATGCAGCAGGCTGTGGGGGGTCAGGTGGCCGGAGAGTTCGGCCAGACCATGCATACTGTTTGGAAAGGAGGTTTCGATCAGCACCCCCTCCAAATTGCGGACCTTGCGGGCCTCCTTCCAGATCCGGTCGGTGGCCCGGGTGTCGGCGGTGTACAGCAGGGAGCTTTTACCGTCGCTGACGATGAAGCCCACCGTGGGGACCGAATGGCTGACCCGAACCGCCCTGATGGTATAGCGCCCCATCCGGACCGGCTTGCCCTCGGACATCGGCTTTAGCCGGAAGATGGCTTCTTTGCTGTTGGGGATGGAGGTGAAATCGGGCCACACCTGGTTATTGAACAGGTGCTCCCGCAGTCCGTCCAGCACCTCGGGAACGCTCATGATCTGGATGGACTTGTTTAGGCTTCCCACCAGGTTGTCGGCCATCAATAACAGGCCCAAGCTGTGGTCGATATGAATATGGGACAGCAGGACCGCGTCCAGCCTTAACTGCTCGTCGAAGTCCAGCATCGAGGCCGCCGCCCCGGTATCTATCAGTATGCTCTTGTCCAGCAAAAAACTGGTGAGTCCGAATCCGGGCAACTTGGACCCGGAGGCGCCCAGGACCTTTAGCTTCATTCCTTTATCTCTCCCAATGGGTTCCGTCTCATAAAACATCCGCCGGAGCCAAGCCGGGCTTCCGGCAGATAAGCCTTTGCAATAAATGTAACTTAAAACGGGAGGCAAAGTCAAGCATAAAATGCCAGGATAACTACCTGAAAAAGCGGTTCAAACGGGGGTATTCACGGAGCAACGCTTCCTTCAGGGGCTGGTCAACCTTGGGGATCAGCCGCAGGGCCGAACCAATGGCCTTATCCCAGGCCGCCCTTACCCCGGCAGCCAATGGACGGCGGCAGGTGAACGTTCCGCAGCAGTTGGGGCTGCCACAGCGGCATTCGAATCCCCAGTCCTTGTCATAGAAGACCCGGTAGTCATAGGTGGCCTCCTCCCCTTTCTTGATATCCCTTACCACTACATCGAACCCCTTGCCACTGTCCAGCACATTTGGATCGCAGGAGTGGTTCATATAGATTGAATCGCCGCAGGGGTGGACCACCGATCCGTCCTGGCGGGTGTAGGCATGAAAAAGGATCTTTTCCCTCTGCGCCCGACCCAGCTTCTCAAACTGGGACTTGGGGATCACTTTACAATGGGGGCATTCGAAGAACACCACCGTCCCCCGGGGTATGTTTTGGCGGGCGAATAGCCCGTAGCCTTTGCCCCTGGTCTTCTTCAAAACGAACAGCGGAGCCAGCATTTTACTCCTTTACAATTGTTTTCTGGCGGGTGGTCCCCGCCCCTGTTTCCTTTCGGCTTATCCCGAGGGCCGAAAAGCTTAACTAAGCGGCAATCAACACCGCTTACTTCAGCCTCTCCCATTCCTCCGCCGGGCCGGCGGTCATCCTGAACAACGGGTGGACGGCCAACCTCCGGAGCTAGATCGGAAGAGCACACGTCTGAACTCCAGTCACCGAATACGATC
>CALGNM010000028.1 GCA_937958665.1 uncultured bacterium
GATCGTATTCGGTGACTGGAGTTCAGACGTGTGCTCTTCCGATCTGGCTGAACGGATCGGCCGACCGGGAACTGACCTGGACCGGAGGGCCGGTGGCTGGGGGAGCTGACTTGCTGGTCAACTACGAACTGACCGACAGCCTGGCCGCAGGCAACCTGCTGGCCGGGGCCAACAGCCTGACCATCGACCTGCTCAAGGAAAATGCCGACAGCATCGATGCGGTCTACCTCAACTGGGCTGAGGTCATCTATCCCCGTCAATACCGGGCCGACCGGGGCCGGCTGCGGTTCCGGATGGATCCCACTTACCAGGAGATATGCCGCATCCAAGTCTCCGGGTTCGGAACCGATTCCTGCCTGATCCTTGACATTTCCCGGCCGGACCAGCCGGTGCTGGTGGCCACCACCCAGGTCTATCCCGCCTACCTTCGGTTCGACGACCGCTGGAAAAGCGGCAACTGCTATTATGCGGCGGCCTCCGGCAGCTGGCTGAAACCGGTCAAGATAGAAGCCTATGCCCCGGCCCGACTGAGGCAGGAATATTCGGATGTGCAATATCTGATCATCGCCGCCGACCAGTTCTGGCCCCAGGCCCAGGCCCTGCTGGTCCACCACCAGGCCCGGCCTGAGAAACAGCCGGCCCGGGCGGTCAAGCTGTCCTGGGTGTTCAACGAGTATGGCTTTGGGCTGAGGGATCCGGCAGCCATCCGGAACTTTCTGCGGGACATCTATCAGGCCTCCGGCGGAACCAGCCCGGCCTGGTGCCTGCTGTTGGGCAACGGAACCTATGATTACCGTAATCTGGGGCGCTCGGCCCCCAACTCCAACCTGGTGCCCACCCACCAGGAGGACGTCCTGAACTTCGTGCTGGACGAGTACCAGCTTCATGCCTTCGACGACTGGTATGCCTACTTTACCACCGGTCAGTATCCCCAGTTTCCCATCGCCCGGCTGCCGGCCGCCACCGCCGAGGAGGCCTGGACCGCGGTGAACAAGTCCATTCTTTACGACTCGCCCCGGACCTTCGAGCCCTGGAGGGCCCAGGCGGTGCTGGTGGCCGACGACCTCAGCCCCGACGGCACCGTTCATCAGAGTGCTTGTGAGAACCTTTTCAGCAAAATGCCGGGCTACTACCGGGTGGACAAGGTCTACGGGTCGGCCTATCCGGCCGATGCCAGCAACCACAAGCCGGCCGCCCGGGCCGACCTGCTTAGGTACTGGAACCAGGGGGCCGGGGTCGTCAACTTTGTGGGCCACGGCGCCTGGTGGACCTGGGGCCACGAATGGTATCTGCGGGACACCGACATCCCCTACTTGGGTAATGGCAGCCGACTGCCTCTGGTGATCACCGCCTCCTGCGGGGTCTCCCGGTTCGACAATCCCCAATATAAGTGCATCAACTCCCTGGCGGTGACCAAAGCCGGGGGCGGGGCGGCGGCCACCTTCGGCAGCACCCGGGAGGGCTACGGCTCGGCCAACAACAACCTGAACTACAATCTTTACAGCTCGTTGTTCGATTCCCTGCTGGACCTGGGCCGGGCGGTCTGGGTGGCCAAGGTGGCCAGCAACAACCCGGCCAACAACCAGTGCTACACCCTGCTGGGCGATCCGGGGATGGCCTTCAGCCGTCCCGGGAATACAATCAGCCTGACGGCCGGGGCGGATACCCTGCTGGGCCGGGGAAGGTACCGGATCGCCGGAAGGGTGGAGGCCGGCGGGCCTTATGGCGGCACGGTCAGCCTGGAGCTGCTGGACATCCCCCGCCAGAACCCCGACTACCTCTATTTGCTGCCGGGCAACCAGGTGTTCCGGGGGACTTTCCCGGTGGTCGGCGACAGCTTCGCCGCAGTGGTGAACATCCCGGACCAGCTGCACATCAGCCCGGTGGCCGGGGCCAAGGTCCGGGCCTATGCCTGGAACGGTGAGAGCGACGCCGCCGGGGCCACCAGCGGGACGCTGTGGATAGGCGGGCTGGCACCGGATACCATGGGGCTGGACACCCTGCCCCCCTTGATCCGCCTGTACTGCGGCGGGGCCGAGGTCAAGCCCAACGACTACCTGCCCAGCCGGGCCCGGTTTGAGGTGGCCATCTCCGACCAAAGCGGCATCAACATCGCCCCCGGGGTCTCGCGCTACGGGGAGATCAAGTTCTCCGTCTACCAGAACGGACGCCTGCAGGAATCCTACGATCTGGCGGGCAGCTTCGTATATCACCGGGCCGATGAAACCGTCTCCTCCGGCAGCGCCAGCTTCGATCATGAGTTCAAAACCGGCGGAGCATACCAGCTGAAGGTCGAGGCCTTCGATACCCGGCTGATAGGAGGCAAGTGGGAGGGGGCGGTGAACGTGGAAACGGAGATGAGCATCCGCCTGGCCTACAACTACCCCAACCCGGCCCGGGAGGGCACCCATTTCACCTTCATGCTGTCCCAGCCCGGCGATGTGTCAATCCGGATCTTCACCGTGGCCGGCAACCTGATCCGTGAGCTCAACGCCCCGGGGCTGTCCTCCGGATATCAGCAGATCTACTGGGACGGCCGGGATGACCGGGGGGGGAGGCCGGCCAACGGGGTGTACCTCTACCAGATATCGGCCCGGGGGCAGGGCGACCAGAAGAGCCAAACCGGCAAATTGGTATTGATGAGATAGAACAACAATTACGAGGAGCCCACATGAACTTTTCCAGAACCAGAGCAATAATCGCCGCCCTGCTGGCCTTGCTGGCCGTTTCGCAGGCCTGGGCCATATCGGAGGGGGGAGCCATCTTCCTGCTGATCCGCCCCGGGGCCCGGCCCAGCGGCATGGGCAGCGCCTTTGCCGCCATCGCCAACGATGCCACCGCCACCTATTTCAACCCGGCCGGACTGGCCTATCTGATGTCGGAGCAGATCCAACAGATCTTCATGGATGACATCCGGGATTGGCCCCGGCTGGCCGCCGACCTGAAGGACCGGGAGAGCTTTTACCTTTTTCAGCCCGAGGAATTCAATGATCCAGCCTCGCTGATAATCACGGCCGGGCAAACTCCCTGGCTGGGCCAAAACGACATCATGGACTGGAAGGCCTTGGTGGGGCAGGAAACAACTGGCTCGGTGCCGGCCTTGGACAAACTTTGGGGCGAACCGGGAGACAGCGTTTGGTCGGCCGCAGTCCGCCAGGGCGAGCTTACCAACGATGAGAAGAGGCTGATCCTATCCGGTCTGAACCGCAGGCTGCGGGACGGCCAGCTCTATCGCCAGGCCAGCACGGCTGGTTTCATACTGCCCCCCCAGGTCAGGGCAATGGCCGATCCGGCCAAATTCGGGCCGGGCAAGATCGCGTTGACAGCCTCTGATATCCCCGACCCGGCCAAACTGGCCGAACGCTTGAAGAACAGTCAGGAACCGCTTTCCCGCTATCTATGGGGCCGATTCTCGGCCGAGGCCCGGGCCAGACTGCAGCGGGGGGAGCCGGCCGGCCAGATACTGGCCGGTGAGCTCAATCGGATCATCCGGGGGAAAATATACCAGTCTTCCCGTTTTGCCCTCCATCAGCTGGATTCCGTTCTGATGGCGGAGGCGTCATTAAATCCCAAGGGCGACGAGCTGGCAGCGCTCAATCTGCGTCTACTGGAGGCGGCCTACTATCCGGAGCTGGCGGTACAGCCTGAATACGGGGCGATGGACAAGACCGCCGCCGTAATGCTCAATCGGGCGGTGCTGGAAGCCTGCCTGCCGGGAGCCATCAAGCCGCTGGGGGAAAGGCTCTCCAACCAGCCTTGGCCGGCATATCTGAAGGACCTGATGGCCCAGCCGGCCTGGGATTCCCTGCGGGCCTGGCCACTGCAGGAAAACCCGGGGGACGAGGGGCCGGCTCTGCTGGCCGAGTATTTCAATGCCGCCCTCAATGGCTATGGTGCTGAAGGAACGGAACAGCAGGATCATCTGTCCCGGCTGAAGGCCATGCGGGCCGAGCTGGAGGGCCTGTACCCCGGGATGATCGGCAGCCACCAGGACAAGATCAGGGCCTCGGTCCATATGCACCTCCGGGGGCTGATGCAGCCTGACCAGAGGGCGGCCGCCGACCGCTATCAACCCGGCCGTCCGGTGAGCCAGGAGGAAAAGGAGGCCCTGCTCAACGCCCTCAACCAGCTGTTGTCGAACCGAGCCCTTTATCATCCTGATCATTTCCCGCCAGCCAGGCTGGATCCCGAGGCCGCCACCCTGGCCCGGCAAGGGGTGGAATACCTAAGCCTGGAGGAGCTGACCCTGCTCAACCGCCGCCTGCTGGAATCGGCCCTGCCCGGGCTGATCAAGCAGCGGGTGGCCCCGCCGTCCCGCCATGCCACCCTGATGCATTCCCCCTGGTTCTCCGAGATCTGGGGCGATGTCGGCGACATGTATTACGAGTTCATCGCCTATGCCCAGCCGGTCAAGGATTGGGGGGTGTTCGGGGGCAATGTCATCTTCCTGTCCGAGGGCACCAACCAGCGGATTGACAACGACAACAACGTCATCGGGACCTTCTCCAGCTATGAGTTCTCGCCCACTTTGTCCTACGCCAACCGCATCTACCGCAACCTGGCTGGGGGGATCAACCTCAAACTGATATATTCCCACCTGGCTCCCTTCGGGGCCCCGGGCGAGCAGGGCAAGGGCATTGCCACCACCTGGGCGGTGGATCTGGGTCTGCTGTACCAAAGCCCGCTGGAAGGGCTGGCCCTGGGTCTCAACGTCCAGAACATCGGCCCCAAACTTACCTACATCGATGCCCAGGAAGCCGACCCCCTGTCCCGCAACCTGCGGGTGGGAACGGCCTACGATATCCTGGACGGAAAGTACACCAAGCTGACCGCCGCCTGGGACTTCACCAAGACCATAGTGGACCTGTCGCCCGACCGACCCTGGAGATCGGAAGAGCACACGTCTGAACTCCAGTCACCGAATACGATCT